>JAIRVD010000136.1 GCA_031254075.1 Clostridiales bacterium | reverse complement strand
CGGGCGCGAAAAAAATACTGTTTTCCGCCGCGATTTCCGCAGGAACGGGCGCGGACTTTGTTTCAAGGTTTGGAAACATTTTTCGAATTTTCGTAATCACGGACGAAACGCGCAGTGGCTTGCCGTTTGGTTCTGCTTCGGCGTAAATGAAAATTAAATTTTCGCCGGGCTGCGAAAGCGCGCAATATAAATTAAAATTAGTTTCATGTACTTTTTTGAAATTATCGGGCGCAAGTTCCAGCGCGGAGTTTTTAAGCAATCTGCGTTCGTAGTCGGTTAAAAGCCCCGCCGCCGTCGGTGTTTTCGGAAATACGCCGTCGTTCGCGCCGAGAACGAGCATAGTTTTTATTTGCGGATAGCGCGAGCGCGTGATATCGCCAAGCACGATTTGGTCAAGCGTCGGCGGAATTCGTCCAAGCCCAACCTGAACAAGCCCCGCGTCGAGCGTTGCCCCGAAGGTTTTAAGCGTAACTTTTTCGTCGCCGAGAATATCCACCAGCTTGTCGAAAACCTCACAAAGTTTCGGCCATATTTGTGCATGAAGCCGCGCCGTCGCGGGGTCGCCGTCGCGCATATGTTTTTCGAACCATGCTTGCAAGGTTTCGGGAACCTTTTGCGCATACAGCATTTCAAACACAAGCCGCGAATAATTTTTTACGGTATCAACGGAGTCTGCACGAAGTTTTTCAAAAACCGAAATCGCGTCCAAAAACTGCCGACGTCCTTCTTCCGCCGATTCTTCGCGAAACGCATAACGCCAACGATATGAATTTATTCCGTTTGCGAGTGCGTAGTTTTCCAAAATATCAACTACATCGGGTGAAATTCCGCAAAGCCGCGTTTTCAAAAATCGAAACACCGTTTCATAGCTGTAATTTCGCACCGGGATATCCAACGCCGCGCGAATCATTTCCGTAAGCGGATGCGAAAGAATATCCGTTTCCGTGTCAACGAACATCGGTATCTGCAATCGGTCAAACACGTTTTGCAAAATTTTTTCATACTGCGAACGGTCGCCGCAAAGAACCGCAATATCTCGAAAACGATGACCGCCCTCGCTTACCAATTGCAAAACTTTATATGCGGCGGCATAAACCGCGGAATATCTGTCTGCGGCAGAAATTATTTCAATTCCGTCATGTTCTTGCGAAATTTTTTGCGACGCACCGAAATTTTCTACGAAAAACGCAAGCCCCTTCGCATTTGCGTGGCGCAAATTTTTCTTCATATAGATATGCGGTAAAATATCCTTCGTTAATATTTCTAATTTCTCCATCGTCTCGCGCGGGGCTTGAGAAATTTTATCGTTCACCGTCAACGTGAACGTCACTTTCGCCGCGCGTTTTATTATATGTGACAACACTTGCCGTTCCTGCGGCGTAAATCCCGTAAATTCGTCCACCCAAAAATATGCCCCGTCTAAAAGCGGCAACGGTTGGTTTCCAAATTCATCTAATTTTTTACACAGAAGCTCGGGCATTTCGTCCGTAAGCAAATATCGCCCTTTGACAGCATCACGATATTTTGTGAGAATTTTAGCCGTATCGCGCAGTTTAGCCGCAAGCGTCGGCGACGAATGCGCCGCGCGGTCGGTCAAGTCGTCCGCGCTCACACGATAATGATTCATTTCCGTAATCGTATGAGAAAGCTCGTTTATAAAACCATGCTTATCCGACGCACTTTTATAATATTCCAACTCAACTTCAAACAACACTTTGCGCAATAACATCTGCTTGCCCAAGTCATCCGCGTGTTGCCCGGGCGGTCCACCAAGCATCGAAAACAAACGATGCGCCAATCGGTTAAAACTCAGCACCTGCACCTGCGTTACCGCCTGCCGCGTGCCATCAAGCAAAAGTTTTTCCGATTGCAACGAAAACTGCTCCGGCACAAGATAATACAGCGGCGCATTCCCGCCCGCTGAAATTTTCTCACGGATTTCTTCCAATATATATGATGTTTTGCCCGAACCCGAACAGCCGAGAATAAATTGAACCATGTTTTCATCCTTTTTAAAAGCACTATCTGTCAAGTAAAAATTTTTCCGCTGCTGTATTATGAAATCAGGAGATGAGATTGATGAAAGATAATCCGGTTTTTCCTTCGCTTGAAATTATTGCAAGTTATTATTTTACAGCTCCCAAATTACAGCATACCTCAATTTTCCCGGTAAACGGAAACATATCCACGGGTTGTGCGGCGGTGAGTTTGTAGCTGCCGTTTTGTGTCAGATGCTTTATATCACGTGCTAGGGTTGCGGGGTCGCAGGAAATGTAGATTATTTTTTTGATTTCGGCGGCGATAAGCGCGTCGAGCAAAACGGAATCGCATCCTTTTCGCGGCGGGTCGAGGAAGACGACGTCGGGTTTTGATTCGGAAGATTGCATTAATTTCGGAATAACCTCTTCCGCCGCGCCGCAAATAAATTCCGCGTTTTCGATTCCATTCAGCGCGGAATTTTTTTGTGCGTCGTACACAGCCGATTGCACGATGTCAACGCCGATTATTTTTTTTGCGCCTTTCGCGTGTTTCGCGGTAAAAAGTGCCACACCGCCGACGCCCGCATGTGCGTCGATTACGATTTGTGAGCCGTCGAGTTCCGCTTGTGCAATTGCCGTTTCATATAAAATTTTCGTTTGCACGGGATTAATTTGAAAAAACGATGGGGCGGAAAGTTGATATTCGACTTCGCCGATTTTTTCGCGAATGAAACCCTCGCCATGCAGAATTTGGAATTCGTCACTCATAATTGTGTTGTTTTTCATTGTATTTTTATTTACAAGAACAGTCGAAGCACCAAGCTCGACCAGCGCGGCGGTTAGTTCTGCCCTTTTCGGAATTTTCCCGTTTGCCACGAGAACGACCATGATTTCGCCCGTCTCGAAACTTGTTCTTACTACTGTATGGCGCATTATTCCTTTGTGGGTTGTTTCGTCGTATGCGGTGATTTTGTGGCGGCGCATATGTGTCTTTACAGCGGAAAGAATTTCGATATGCGCCTCGTGTTGAATTGCGCAGTCGGAAACTTGCACAATGCGATGACTTCGCGCAGCGAACATTCCTATTGCGAAGCCGTCTGTATTTTTTGCGGGAACAATTGGAAAAACCGCTTTATTGCGATATCGCGCGGGCTTATTCGTTCCGATAACATCAAAAACAGGAGGGTCGATTAACCCGCCGATTTTTTCCAACGCGCTTTTTACGATTTGCTTTTTGAATTTCAACTGCGCTTCATACTCGCAGTGCTGCCATTGGCAACCGCCGCAACTGTGCGAAACGGGACAGTTGCTTTTTATTCGAAACGCCGACGGCGTTTTAATTTGAATAATTTTTCCGTAGGCGTATTTTTTTTTTATTTTAATTATAAGCGTGTCGATAACATCGCCGGGCAACGCACCGTCGATGAAAACCACAAAGCCGTCAATCTCCCCTACTCCGAAGCCTTTTTCTGTGACGTCGATTATTTCAATTGTGTGGCGCGAGTTTTTCAGCAGTTTCATTTCACACCCGGCTTTCTGATATAGCGTCCCAGTGATTTTTGATACGCAGTCCACTGACCGGGCGTTGCGTCTTTTTCATAAATTTCCGCGAACGTTGTAAGTTTTGCGTCGATATTATCCGCAAAATGTAAAATCATTGCCTCGGGTGTTGCGGGAATTTTCGGCGAACCGAATTCCAACTCGCCGTGATGCGAGATTATGCAATGCTTAATTAATGAAGCAAGCTCATGCGGAAAATCTTCTGTTTTTGCAATTTCCGTCATAATCAGTTCCAGTCCGAGAATAATGTGCCCCAGCATTTGTCCGTCGTCGGTGTATTCGTTTTGCGGAAGCGGAGAGAGTTCGTAGATTTTTCCTATGTCGTGCAACAACGCGCCGGCAAGCAGAATATCCGTATCTACATGTTTATATCGCACGCCGAGGAACACACATGTTTCCGCAACCGAAAGCGTATGCTCAAGCAACCCGCCCATGTATGCGTGATGCATGTGCATCGCCGCGCTGTGATTTTTAAAAATTTTCAAACGCTCGTCATCATTAATAAAAATATTTTCAAGCAATTTTTTTATATGCGAATTATTTACCGACGCAATTAATATTTTTATTTTTTCAAACATTTCATTAATATCTTTTTGAGTTGAGGGAATAAATTCCGTAGCGACATACTCGCCGTCGCGGCTCTTGCGAATTTTCAGCACTTTTATTTGCAATTCGTTTTGAAAAGAACCGACCGTTCCGTCAATTTTTACGATGTCGCCCTCTTCGAAGTGGGCGATGTCGCTTGTCATTTCCCATATTTTTGCGTCAACCGTTCCGGTTTTGTCTTGCAATTTCAGCGACAAAAATGATTTTCCCGCACGCGATTCGCGACTTTCTTTTTTCTTGCATAGATAATGGTCGATAATTCGTTCGTTTTCGTTCATATCTTTTATATATCTCATAAAATCCCTCCGCAAATTTTGTTAGGCAATTGTAACATATTTAAAACTGTGATAGTATTTATGTAAATTACTTACGGGGGTGCAAGCATGAATTTCTTGGAAAATATTAAGCAACGCGCGAAGTCGGCAGGTAAAACAATAGTTCTGCCGGAATCTTCCGAGCCGAGGGTTCTAAAAGCCGCGGAGCAAATTTTACGTGAAGGTTTGGCAAAAATTATTTTAATCGGAAGCGAAGTTAAACTCGAAGGCGCGATAATTATCGACCCGAAAAATTACGAAGATATGGATTCACTTTCCGAAAAGCTTTATGAATTGCGTAAAGCAAAAGGCATGACGCCGGATGAAGCGAAAAAGATGCTTACCGACAACCCAGTTGCTCTCGGAACCATGCTTGTCAAAGTAGGCATCGCCGACGGAATGGTCGCGGGCTCGGTATATTCGACGGCGGATGTTCTGCGTCCGAGTTTGCAGATTTTAAAAACCGCGCCGGGCATTTCCGTTGTTTCTTCGTTCTTCGTAATGGACGTTCCCGATTGCGAATACGGAAACAACGGCGTTTTTGTTTTTTCAGACTGCGGCTTGATTCAAAACCCGAATTCGGAAGAACTCGCCGCAATCGCGCTGAGTTCGGCGAACTCGTATCTCAAGCTAATCGACGGCGAGCCGATTGTCGCAATGCTTTCACATTCAACAATGGGCAGCGCGAAACACGCCGATGTAACAAAGGTTACCGACGCGGTGAAATTGGTAAAGGAGAAAGCGCCGACGCTTCAAGCCGACGGAGAATTCCAGCTTGACGCCGCAATCATTCCGTCAATCGGCGCAAGCAAGGCTCCCGGAAACAAAGTAGCGGGCAAGGCGAATGTTCTGATTTTCCCCGACCTTGATTCCGGAAACATCGCATATAAAATCGTCGAACGCCTTGCCAAAGCCAAAGCATACGGACCAATCACGCAAGGCATCGCAAAACCCGTCAACGACCTTTCACGCGGATGCAGTGCGGAAGACATCGTCGGAGTAGTGGCAATTACAGCCGTTCAGGCTCAATCATAAATAAAGGAGCAGTTTAATATGTATGTTCTCGTAATTAACGCAGGCTCGTCGTCGCTGAAATATCAGCTTTTGGACATGAGCAATGAGGGTGTTCTTTCAAAAGGACTATGCGAACGCATTGGAATCGACGGACGATTGGTTCACGAAACCGAAAAAGGAAAATACACATTCGAACTTGCAATGCCCGACCACGCGGCGGCAATGGCGATTGTATTGGACACATTGCTTGACTCAAACCACGGCGTAATTAAATCGAAGGAAGAAATAAAAGCCGTCGGACATCGCGTGGTGCATGGCGGCGAAGCGTTTGCGGCATCCGTACTTATAACAGATGAAGTTGAGGCGGCAATCGAAGCGGTAAGCGAACTTGCTCCGTTGCATAATCCGCCTAATTTAACGGGCATTCGTGCGTGCAAGCAACATATGCCGGGTGTTCCGCAGGTTGCGGTTTTCGACACGGCATTCCACCAGACGATGCCCGAAAAAGCATTCCTTTACGCAATCGACTACGATTTATATAAGAAGCATAAAATACGCAGATACGGTTTCCACGGAACAAGCCATAAATATGTTTCCGAATGCGCGGCAGAACTTTTAAAACGCCCCGCGAAAGATTTAAAACTCGTAACCTGCCATCTCGGAAACGGCGTAAGCCTTTGCGCTGTTGACGGCGGTGTTTCCGTTGATACTTCGATGGGAATGACTCCGCTTGAAGGGCTCGCGATGGGAACACGTTGCGGCGATATCGACCCCGCCGTAGTTCAATTTATTATGGAAAAAGAATGCATCAGCGCGCAACAAGCGGGCGATTTGTTAAATAAAAAATCGGGCGTACTCGGAATCAGCGGCGTATCCAGCGATTTCCGCGATTTAAGCGCGGCGGCAAATGACGGAAATTCTCGTGCGGCGGCGGCAATGGATGTTTTCGCGTATCGCGTAGCCGGATATATCGGACGCTATGCCGCGTGTATGAACGGCTTAGACGCAATTGTTTTCACGGCAGGCATCGGCGAAAACGATGTCGGCATTCGCGAAAAAGTTTGCACGTATCTCACATGGTTCGGCGTTGAAATCGACCCCGAGCTTAACGGAAAACGCGGTCAAGCCCTCGACGTTTCAAAACCTTCGGCAAAAGTACGTGTGCTTGTAATTCCCACCAATGAAGAATTGGTTATTGCTCGCGACACAAAATCAATTTTGAAATAAAGGGGGGAATTATAAATGACACCATTGCACTCTTTTGAAATTCAGGGCGCCGGCGGCGGTTTACTCGGAATGTTCGGCGGAAAACCGCAGCTTAACCTTTTTAACAACGGCATCGGCTGGCCGGAAGGAAAAGAAAAAAAATTCGCCGACTTTTCAAAAATTTCCGGATTGAAATTCAGCAAATACTATTCAACCGTTACGATTGTCCACACCTCTCACGGACCTTCCGAGACGAAAAAAGTTACGTTGCTTAATATCGGAATGTTCGAAACCATTTGGTCGGATTTTTCTAAAAAAAATAATATAACTATTCGACTTCAAGCAGAATAAAAAAGGAGGCTTCCCATGTTTGTAAACGCAAAGGAAATGCTTAAAAAAGCCGCAAAGGAACGCTATGCTGTGGCGCAAATTAATATTAATAATTTGGAATGGACCAAGGCGGCACTTACAACGGCGCAGGAAATGAACAGTCCGTTGATTCTCGGCGTAACGGGCGGCGCGGCAAAATATATGGGCGGCTTCTCAACCGTTGCGGCAATGGCTGCCGCAATGGATAAATCGCTTAAAATCACCGTTCCCGTAGCGATTCATCTCGACCACGGCAGCTATGACGAATGCCTCGCCTGTATTGACGCGGGTTTTACAAGCATTATGTTTGACGGAAGCCATTTTCCGTTTGAAGAAAATGTTGCGAAAACAAAGGAAATGATTGCTCTCGCACGCAAAAATAATATGACTCTCGAAGCCGAAGTCGGCGCAATCGGCGGCGAAGAAGACGGCGTTATCGGCGCAGGCGATGTTGCAGACCCCGCCGAATGCAAGACAATCGCCGACCTCGGCGTAGACTTCCTCGCCGCGGGAATCGGAAACATTCACGGCGTTTATCCCGATAACTGGGCAGGGCTTAATTTCGACGTACTTAAACAAGTCGCCGACTTAACAGGCGGACTTCCGCTCGTTCTTCACGGCGGAACCGGAATCCCCATAGAAATGATTCAAAAGGCAATCTCCCTCGGCGTCGCGAAAATCAACGTTAACACTGAATGCCAACTAGCCTTTGCCGCCGCAACACGCAAATACATCGAAGCAGGCAGCGACCAAAAAGGCAAAGGCTTCGACCCGCGCAAACTCCTCGCCCCCGGCGCGGATGCTATTAAAGCTGTATGTAAAGAGAAATTTGAGCTGTTCGGGTCTGCCGGGAAGGCTTAAGATTTAAAAGGGGGTGAAACGTTATTTCGTTGCAGCCCCTTTTGCAAAAAGTATTATCAGCTAACTCCGTGAAGCCGTGAAAGCCTTGTATGTCAAGGTTTTTGCGGCTTTTGCACTTGATTAAAAAAGCCATTTTATGTCACGAATTTTCATTGCTCGTCCGCGTATTAACCAACCCGCCGAATTCAGCGAAAAAAATTTTTCGTCCGGCTGTTGGGAATTGAACGGTAACGATGTAGTCTGCGCCGGCAGGTACTACCGAAATGACTTTGCCTACGCCGAGTTTTGCTTCGCGGACATTATCGCCTGCAACGTAATCGGGCGGTGCTGCTTTTGTGGGAATCGTACGGGCGGGTGTTTTTTGAAATACGAGTTTTTCGGCGGCGGGTTTCGCAATCGCGGCAAGTTCTTTCGGCAACCCGTGATTTTGAAAAGGTGCAACGGGCGTGAACGGACGAGTTGTTCGTTCTTGCCCATACATATTTACCGAGGCGATGCAATCGGACGGGATATCGGCAAGGAAGCGGCTGGGTCTGTTTCGTGCAATGCGGTCGAAGCGGAAGCGGCTTAAAGCGTGTGTGAGATACAAAGTTTTACGCGCACGCGTAAAACCTACGTAGCAAAGGCGGCGTTCTTCTTCCATATCTTCTGATTTGCCGCTGTCGATGCTGCGGAAGGTCGGAAAAAGTTCTTCTTCGAAGCCGATTAGGAAAACGCGGTCGAATTCCAAGCCCTTCGCGCTGTGAAGCGTCATCAGTGCCGCGGCGTCGGAGTGTTCATTGTAGTTGTCGATGTCGGCGACAAGGGCGACGTCTTCTAAAAATTTCGCGAGGGAAGTATCGTCCGATTCATTTTCGAATGCTTTGGCTTTTGCAAGAAGCTCGTTTATATTTTCGACACGTTCGTCACCTTCGGGAGTACCGTCGGCGATTGCTTTCATATAGTCTGTGTCGTGCAAAATTTTTTTCATTAATTCCAAAACAGAAGTATCGGAAGCGTAATAAAAACAATCCTCCAAATATTCCGCGAATTTCGAAACGGCGGTTGCTTTATTCCCTAAGCCGGGAATTTCGTACGAGCGTTGAATCGCCGCCGAAAAAGAAATTTCGTTTTCCGCCGCAAATGTTTTTATTTTATCAACTGAAGCGGTGCCGATTCCCCTGCGCGGAACATTTATAATTCGCAAATGCGCGATTTCGTCGGCGGGATTGTTGATTGCCTTTAAATACGCCAAAATATCCTTTATTTCCATATGCTCGTAAAATCGAACGCCGCTGAAAATTCTGTACGGAATGCCGGCAGTGACGAGTTGGTCTTCGACGCCGCGCGACTGCGCGTTTGCGCGATATAAAACCGCGAAATCGCCGTAACGAGAGCCTTTTTTTACGCCGTCGGCAATTACACGCGCTACAAACGCGCCCTCGTCGCGTTCGTCGCGTGCGGTGTACAGGCGCAGTGGCTCGCCGCGATTGTTTTCCGTCCACAACTGCTTGTCCGCGCGTTCTTCATTAACAGAAATCACCGAGTTCGCGGCATCCAGAATCATTTTGCTCGAACGATAATTTTGTTCAAGCTTTACAATTTTCGCGCCCGGATAATCTTTTTCAAATTGCAGAATATTTTTTATATCTGCACCACGCCAGCCGTAAATGCTTTGGTCGTCGTCGCCTACTACACATAAATTCTGTGCGTAACCTGAAAACAAACGAACCAATTCATATTGCGCGTGGTTTGTGTCTTGGTATTCGTCTACCAAAACATATCGAAAACGACTTTGATATTTTTGACGAATCTCTTCGTTTTGTGAAAAAAGTTCAACCGTTTTAAAAATAATATCATCGAAATCCAACGCGTTGCTTTCGCGTAATTTTTTCTGATAAAGAAAATACAACTCTGCGATATTTCCCGCACGAAAATCTCCCGCAGTAAATTTTTCGTATTGTTCGGGTGAAATTAATTCATTTTTTTGCGAACTGATAAGATTCGCAATATATTTCGGCGGATAATGAGTGTCGCTCAGGTTTTTTTCCTTTAGGCATTCCTTTAACAAGCGCAAACTGTCCTGCGTGTCGTAAATGGAAAAACCGCTGTTGAAACCCAGCGTTTCGATTTCGCGACGCAAAATTCTTGTACACGCGGCGTGAAATGTACTTACCCAAACCTTCTCGCCAAGCGGAGTAATTTCGCTGATTCGCTCGCGCATTTCGCGCGCGGCTTTGTTCGTAAACGTGATTGCGATAATATGATACGGGTCAACGCCGCACTCGATTAAATGCGCAACACGATATGTAAGCACGCGCGTTTTCCCCGAACCCGCACCGGCGAATATTAAAAGCGGCCCGTCCATATGTACCGCCGCTTCGTGTTGTGTGGGATTAAGCTCGTCTAAAAAATTCATTTCATATACTCCCTCTTTCTTTTGATTGCCGCGAGAAAACGTTCCGTGCTTGTGTTAAGCACCAGTG
>JAIRVD010000107.1 GCA_031254075.1 Clostridiales bacterium | reverse complement strand
CTGTTTTCCTGATATTATCTTCTCCGTTGATGAAATGACCACTCTGATTTCTTCAACACGGAAAAACCTTTTTAATTTTCTTTTTTCGTCTCGTTCCATGTGTGAATTAGACGGACGTGTCCCTTGACCATGCCACGTGAGTATATTCAATTTCCGTACTGCTTGGGCACATAAGGCAAGATTGCCCATGTCACGTCATCAGCAAGAATAGTGTTTGTGTGGATTTCCGGTTTTAGTCCTGCATAAAAATTGTGCGATTTTTCGCAAGGGTATTTATTGCATTTTTGGCATTGACCAACGCCGTTAATC
This sequence comes from Clostridiales bacterium, assembly GCA_031254075.1. Taxonomy (GTDB): domain Bacteria; phylum Bacillota; class Clostridia; order Lachnospirales; family WQUN01; genus WQVC01. The sequence goes on along the minus strand of JAIRVD010000107.1, from coordinate 4,570 downwards.
GTCGCACATTTTAATGAGCCACAATTAAAATTTTTATCTAATCCACCCGTATGGCAACCGTCACATAGTTTCATGTCATCGCCCCAATAACCCCCGTCTCCTATTCCATTTGCATACACACGAATTAGCCGCTCTTTTAACTCTTTGCGAAAATTTTCACTTATTGTTCCGCCGGTATAATGAACGCATAAGTCACAACGATGTCCACAACTCGCATAAACAGCTTGTTCCTTTGGAAACGGCTTGCGATTGGGCTTTTTCTTGTAAATAATTAATGGCTTAACAATTTCGAGCGTTTCCAAGTCGCTAACCGTAATATGAACCCACTTTCCGTCATGAAATGTAGTAGCATCATCGTAAGCTTGTTGAATTTTTGGGGAAAATTCATTGCGAACCACTTCGAATTTTTCACGTTCAGCTTTACCGAAAATTAAGAGGAAAACATAATGGTCTTTATGTACATAAATAGTCAGAATTGTTTTACCGCCCCGACGAAATCTCAAAGTATTTTTATTGTCGCCAATTTCATCAACGAGATATTTACCCCGCATGAAACGCATTGTTTCTTCACTGACTTTTTGCAATTCTGTCATTATCATGCACCTCTCTAAATAAAACCATTGTCGTAATTTTTCCGCTTGGACGAATAAAAAAATTTTAACAAAAAAATGCAACTTTGCAAAGCGCGAATGTCAAGCGGACTCAACCTTCTTTTGGACGAAAAACCTTACTTTTCTAAATCCTCATTTCTTTGTCAATAAAACCTTCATAGAATATTTCGCTCATGCGTGATGATACTTCATCGTATTTGGCTTTTAGTTTTTCGGATATTTCTTTCAGCCTAATCCTGTTTTTTTCTGAAAGCTCACTTATCGGGATGTTATCGTTTTTTGTCCAATCCTTCCAATCCTTCAATTACAAGTCCGGCAAATTAATAAAAAGTTTATGCGCAGTTTACCCGTTGTTTACGATTTTGAATTATATTAATGGTGGGGTGAACTGTTATGACAATTAAAAAGCGAATATTCCTTTCGAATATATTGATGTTTATATTGACGCCGATTTTTTCGTTTACGATTTTCTTTTTCTTGTATATTACTTTCGGCGGAATAATGCACTTTGAAGAGCGGGAACCTTGGATGGCATGGTTTTCGTTTGTGATTCCGATAACGGTCGGGATTTCGACGGGATATGTTTTGACTAAAATATTATTTAAGCGGATAGTGACGTCGTTGGATATTTTGGCTACGGGAGTGCGCGAGATAAGCGACGGAAATTTGACATATCGAATAAAACACGATAAGGGAAATGAATTTGACGCGGTTTGCGCGGATTTTAATGAAATGGCAGTGCGTTTGCATGAAATGGTGGAGCAGCGGCAGTCGGACGAGCGAAACCGCAAGGAACTGATTGCGGGAATTTCGCATGATTTACGAACGCCGCTTACGTCGATTAAGGCATATATCGAGGGAATAAAAAAAGGCGTTGCGGCAACGCCCGAGATGCAGAAAAAATACATCGACACGATACAGGAAAAAACCGAAGACATCGAATACATCATCAACCAACTGTTTTTGTTTTCGAAAATTGACATCGGCGAGTTTCCGTTTAATCTTGAAACAACGGACATCGGCGATGAATTGAATAAAACCGTTTCGTCGCTTTCCGATGAATACACAAAGCGCGGGCTTGAAATTTCCGTTGAAGAAAACATCAACGAACCCGTTTTAATTGATATAATTCAATTCAGAAATGTAATGCAAAATATTTTTAACAACAGCGTTAAATACGGGCGGCAAGAAAACGGAAAATCCGTAATACGCGTTCGCAAATACGGCGGTCATGTTGCAATAAACATCACCGATAACGGCGCGGGCGTTCCGCACGAGATGCTCGCGAATATTTTCGACGTATTCTATCGCGGCGACGCGTCGCGAACGGCTCCGAACAAAGGCAGCGGCTTGGGGCTTGCGATTTGCTCGCGAATAATCGGGCGGCTGAACGGAACGATTTCCGCCGAAAACGCCGAAGCCGGCGGGCTGCGAATAAATATTTTATTACCGATTCAAAGGAGCGAATAATGAAACGCATATTAATAGTAGAAGACGATATTTCAATCGCGGAAATCGAACGCGATTTTCTTTTGATTGAAGGCTTTGACGTAACAATCGCGACGGACGGCGCGGAGGGTTGCAAAAAAGCACTAAACGAGCAATATGATTTAATATTGCTTGATTTAATGCTTCCGAGAATGAGCGGCTATGAAATTTGCAAGACTATTCGAAACGAAAAAGATATTCCGATTTTAATGGTGACTGCGAAGGGCGAAGAAATTGACAAAATTCGCGGGTTCGGGCTGGGAGCGGACGATTATATAACAAAACCTTTTTCGCCGACAGAATTGGTTGCGCGTGTAAAAGCAAATCTTGCGCAATACGAAAGATTGAAAACAGGCGGCGAAGCGAAAACGAAAAACGAAATCCACGCCGGTCCGATTACGGCAAATCTTGCCACACATCGTGTATTTTTTAACGGCAAAGAAATTTTTTTGAAAAACCGAGAATACGAATTGCTGATTCTATTAATTTCCAACCCCGACATCGTTTTCAGCAAAGAACATATCTACGAACAAATTTGGGGCATGGACGCGTTCGGTGATTTAAAAACCGTAGCCGTTCACATATCGCGCATTCGCGAGAACATAGAAAAAGACCCGCAAAACCCCAAACATATAGAAACAGTTTGGGGCGCGGGTTATCGGTTTAAAATTTAGCGTAACAGCCCGCAAAGCACCTCGTGTGCTTTTTTTATTTCCTCGCGAATTTCTTCGGGCGATGTTGCGCGCAATGCGCCTTCAATGCTGATTTTATCGTCGAAACCGATTTCCTTTACCGTTTTTACAAAATCTGCGTAAAGGGACATATCATCAACGGCACCGGGAACCATTCGCCCCGTCGGATACGCCGTGTGCAAATGTTTAAGCCGCGTGGGATTCTGCAAAACATCTTCGTATGTTTGCTTCTCCATCGCCACATGATAGCTGTCAATCATAGTCGCCACGTTTTGTAAGCCCTTTGTCAGTTCAACCGCTTCGCCGTAGCTGTTGATTATATTCGTTTCGGTTGTGTTAAGCGGCTCAACGCAAATAATTATTCCCGCTTTGCCCGCGTGAATTTCCATTTCCTCGACTATAAAACGCAAATTCGCCCAAATACTCTCGCGAGAGATGCCGTCGGGAATCTTCCGCGCACCGCCATTGCCGAATACCAGCGTCTCCATCCCGATTTCCGCCGCAAACGGAAGCATTCTCTCAAGGTATTTCGAGATACCGTTTTTATCCTGCTCCGTACCGACAATTTTAAGCGACGGCGGAAAAAATAAATTGCACGCCAAACACGGAATTTTTTTTAACTCGTTTTTCAATTCCGCAATTTTCTCCGGCGACAACTCCGACAATGCCGAAAACGGCAACTCTACATAATCAAATCCCGCGTCCGCAATCGCCTCAAAAATCCCGCGGCTCGTTTCATCGCCATGCAAAAATTTTGCATCAATGCAGTAACCGTATTTCATTGGAAAGCCTCCTTTTTTCTAAAACCTTGGGGCTCTGCCCCAAACCCCCGGTCGCTTTTGAAAAAAGCGACGCAAAAACTTTAACATAAAAAAATGTCGCGCTCGTTCTGCTTTACCCTAAAAAAGGGTGATTAGAATGGATGATATGCAATTATGTTCTATGGCAGTGGGCAAGGTTATAGCGCGGTATAGAAGCGAAAAGGGCGTATCGCAAGAGGTCTTGAGTGGATTGTCAGACATAGGCAGAACGCATTTAAGCGCGATAGAGCGCGGCGAACGAAAGCCAACACTTGAAACATTTTACAGAATTAGCCGCGCCTTAAATGTAAATATGAGCGATATTACAAAGGCTATTGAGGCAGAAATAAATAACGGTTAACCCGCGCCGTACACGCAAAGCGCGGCAATGCGTTGATTATGTATACGGTGCATTTACCTTGAAAGTGGGACGGTTCTTTGTCCCTCAAGGCGCGTAAACAAAAGGATTAATCTTTAGTCGCGAATAACATTGTATATATTTTTTTTTCGTACATCTGAACACTCATTATAACCATATCGCCGTATCCGTTTTTTGTAATATATATGGGTTCTCTTGATTCACGGCACATTTGAGATATTGCACTTGTGTTTTTCAAATCCTTAATCGGAATTATTTGAGGCATTTAAATCCGCTCCTTTCTGTGGGATTATTATGCCATAATCAGACCGTGTTCGCAAACGCCGCTTGGTTCGCTCTCGTTGACGAAATTGCCAAATGCTTGCCTTCCCTTGCGATTCGCAGCTTTGCGCGCTCTCAAACGAATAAAAATTCGACGGGGTTTTTCCGTGCTTTTTCGTGTGGCAATCAGTGTCAAAGCTCACGGCACACATGGAATCAATTTCGAAAGACTATTGCAGGAGATTGTTGCATGATATAATGGTCAAAAGTGAGAGGAGTCAAAACAAATGTTGCAGGAAACTGAAACATACGAGCTGCGAGGACAAATATTTGAGTGGG
>JAIRVD010000090.1 GCA_031254075.1 Clostridiales bacterium | reverse complement strand
AGAAGGGATGAAATAAAAAATATTTTAGCGAACATAAAAATCCATAATTACACAATGAAAAAATAGTATGCTTTTTACAATACAAGACCCCTCAACCGCTAGGTTTATCAGTTGTTGAGAGGTCACTTCCATTTTTTAGGTGAAAAAATCAGGATACGAGTATAACGTAAAATAAAAATGCTTTTTTCATTGTTGACCGCCCTTTTGCCTTTTTTAATGGTTTTGCATCTATGTATAAAACAATCGAAGATGGTTAAAGGTTACATATTTTTGAAAATTTTTTTTCGCAATTCTATAGGCAACCCCCGAAAACCCGCTGAGACGAATTTCAAACGTCGCGAACGCTTCAACGCGCGTTTGAAATTCGGACGAAGCGATGGTTTTCAGAGGTTGCCAATGGGATATATTTGCACCTAAAAACTTATTTCGATTCCCTAAAAACAGTAAAAAAAGGCTGTAATGAAATCAGTTTTTTTGATTTCGTTACAGCCACTTTTTTATTTATATCTGTAGGTCTACATTTCTACACTTATTTCGTTTATATCTTTCAGTGTGTCGGCAGGGATGTATCCGTTATCCATTGCGGCTCCGTTGAGTGTAAGCTTGCTGCATCCGCTTGATTTTCCGCCGGGGTTGTTAACGGTGATGTTGAGTGTTTTTCCTCGGAACATTTTCTTCATTGAGAAGGACTTCCAGTCGGAGGGGACGGACGGGCAGATGCTTAATCCGCCGATGTCGGGGCGAAGACCCAGGATTCCTTCGACACAGCCAACCATTACGGTGGAAGCTGTTCCGGTCAGCCAGTGAACGTGCGAGCGTCCTTCGAACGGGGAGTCGATGCTTTCGGTGAATTGTGAGTATGCGTAGGGCTCCATCAGGCGAATGTCGGCGATGTCATTTTGCGCACTCGGGCAGGATTCGAGATAGTATTCAAACGCGCGGTCGCCGCGACCGAGAAGGGCTTCGGCAAGAACAAGCCAGCCCTGTGTTTGCAGGAAGATTGAGCCGTTTTCCTTCGTTGACGGATTAAACAGCAACGCAAGCGCGCCGTCGAACGCGTGCTTTTGATATGACGGGTTCATGATGCGCGCGCCGTATTTTGTGTTGAGTTCTTTGTAAACGAGGTCGAGAATTGCTTTTCCGCGTTCATCGTCTGCGTAGCCGGAAAGCACTGCCCATGTTTGCGGATTAAGCCACAGATTTGCTTCGGGGTCGGAAGGTTTTCCGATAACATCGCCGTTTTCTGCGATTCCGCGAACGAAACGGTCGGTGTCCCAGCATTTTTCTTCGATGATTTTTCCGAAACGCGATTTAAGCGCGTCCATTTCGGCGGAAGTCGCGCCGTCGTTTCGAAGATTTGCAAAACGCGTCATTATTTCAAACGCGTAATAAAATTGCAGCGCGACGAAAACCGAAACGCCCTTCGCACCCATGCGCAAGCAGTCGTTCCAGTCGGCATGAAGACCGGCGGGCAGGTCGTGAATTCCCAAATGATTTAACGTAAATTCGATTGCCTTTTTCAAATGATTGTAAACGGTATCTTCGCCTTCGTCCGCATACGGAACAACCTCGTCAAGCAACGCGGTGTCGCCCGTTTCGGCGATGTATTTCCAAACAGTCGGATAAATCCACATCATATCATCGGCACGATACGACGGATGCCCCGTTGCGACGCGGTAACTTGCGTCTTCGGGCTTGTCCTCATGACCCGGATTATGCGTGAATTTCACGAGCGGCAACCCCGCACCGTGATGCACTTGCGCGGAAAGCATAAATTTGATTTTATCAAGCGCGGCTTCGGGGTCGAGATGAATTATTCCTTGAATATCCTGAACGGTATCGCGATAACCGTAACCGTTGCGCAATCCGCAATATGAAAGGCTCGCGGCGCGAGACCAAATAAATGTGATAAAACATTGATACGAATGCCATGTGTTTAACATATTATTAAAATGCTCATTCGGTGTTTGCACTTGAAGATTTTCAAGCTTGCCGTGCCAATAGGATTTAAGCGCGTTAATTTCTTCGTCAACCGTCGCGGGATTTTCATAACGCGCAATAACATCCTTCGCGTCCTTTTCGTTTTTCTGTCCCATGACGAACGAAAACGATTTCGTTTCGCCCGCCGCAAGCTTTACAACCGTTTGCAACGCTCCGACCGCATTTAAATTGTAATTCAACGTTCCGCAGAGTTTTCCGTTTTCAACACCCGCAGGGTTTCCGTAATCGCGATATTTTCCCATAAACGAAGCCTTGTCGCCGCAATAACCCGCAACCTTCGCACCCGCAAGCCCGAAGAAACGCGTCACGGGACTATGATTATTAAACAGAGCGTTATTCTCGTTAATCGCTTGAATAATCACCGGGTCTTTGAAATACGTGCGCGTAATAAATTGCGTGTATTGCAAATTCACTTGGTCTTGCTCATAATTTCCGTCGCATGTGAATTCCGCAAAACCGTAAACGGAAATTTCTCTCTGCTTCGAATCATTATTCGTAATCGTAATGTTCCACACTTCGTGTTCCGAATTTTGCGGAACATAATATTTTACCTTAGAAGAAATTTTTCTGTATTCCGCACTCAAAACCGTATAACCCGTTCCGTGACGGCATTCCGATTTATATTCGTCAATCGGCTTGCCCACAGGCTGCCACGACGCAGACCAATAATCGCCGTCCTTCTCGTCGCGCAAATAAATATAGCGACCCGGTCTGTCCTGCTCGTTAAAACGATAACGAATCAACCGCCCCGCCGCGCCGCTCTTCACAAAGCTGTAGCCGCCCGCGTTATTGGTGATAATCGCGCCATACGCAGGCGAACCCAAGTAATTTGCCCAAGGCGCGGGCGTGTCGGGTTTCGTGATTACATACTCCCTGTTTTTCGCATCAAAGTTGCCATACTGCATAAAATATCCCTCCATTTTGGATTTAATTACTCGCATGGAATAACTTCACATTCTTTGTATTTTTTTAGTGCTATATCATAGCTTGTCAATGTTTGGGTTTGTAAAAACCGTGAAGTCGTCTATGTCCAATATTTTACAGCATTTGTCTCACTTAGGCAAATGAGGCGGGATTTGACGATTACGAATAAAAGACATAAAGAATCACCCTTCTTGTTCGGTATATTCTATTTTTATATGGAACATTCGCTTGACATATTTTTCATATCGTGTATAATTTGCATTAAGTCCAATGGCACTCTCCTGACAACGGGTACGCTCAATTTTAACGACTGCCGACAGTTTGACGGTCTTTTTCCCGGGCTAGGATTGATTTGTTCTATTATTGCAACACTTGGCTTGTACTGCTAATTTTAACTTGCAGGGCGGTACCGGACAGGTAATAAGAAAACTGCAATCCGAAATATGAGATTCTGCGGTGCTTGCACCGTCTGCGCAGCATATTTTGAATCACCGAAAAACATAAAAAAACAAAAACCTCACGAAAATAACGGCGAGGTGTGATTTCTGTCACAATATCACCGGCAACCGCGCCGCATTGGGCTATTTCCAATGCGGCGTTTTTTATGTGCGCCCGGCATGGGCGATAGCTAGGCGGTGGAAGACCGCTGTGGGCTTCGGTATCCGTGCTTTCACTTGCCTTTATGCAGATTCTTCCGATTTCTATTATTACTGTTTTTTCAACCGTCGGGGCTGCCGCTGTTACTTGCGCCCACCCGACCGGAAGCAAACCCGTTTCAGTTCGCTTTTCAGTAAATGAACCTAATTCTTGTGCTGCTATCTGCTCACATGTTGCCTCTCGCAACTTTCTTTGCCAATAATAATACACATCTTCATGCATTCCCTGTGATTTACAGTACGCTCGAATGCTCATTCCCTTTGCATTTCGCTCCCGCATTATTCCCGCCCAATGACTCAGACGGTACTCCTCGGCTATCTCTCTTGTGTTTATCATTCGAACCCCTCCATCTCGTCATGTTTTTACACTTGTGCTTTTTCACGACCTTTTGAGGTATTCTATTCGTCTTTGGTTCCGGTTTCTATGCAGTTGATGGTTTGACGCTTAC
>JAIRVD010000087.1 GCA_031254075.1 Clostridiales bacterium | reverse complement strand
CCGAGTTCGGTTTTCGTATCTTCGATTGTTTTGAACTCATTTACGTCGCCCGTAACAAAAAGCACCGTTTCAAGTTCACCCTTTGTAATTGTCCCCGTTTTATCGCTGAAAAGAATATTTAAACTGCCCGCGGTTTCGATTCCGCCGATTTTTCTGACAAGAACATTGTCCTTCAGCATTTTTCTCATGTTTAATGCCGAAACAATGGCAATCATCATCGGCAGTCCTTCAGGAACAGCCATAACAATGATGATTACCGCAAGCATTACCGCGTCAACAACGTGCTGAACAATTTGCATCCAGTCACTTGTACAGTATTCAACGATTTGCGCCCAATCGAAATTGTTCATTATAACGATGCGTTGGAAAAGCAATGCCAGCGCAATCGAAATACCGCCGATATAGCCAAACTTACTGATTCCGTTCGCGAGATTTTTTAACTTAACCTTCAGTGGCGTGTCGCGGTCGTCGTCTTGTTGAAGTTCGCCCGCAAGCTGACCGTAAACCGATTTATCGCCAACCGTCGTAACTTCCATTACCGCGTTACCCGTAACCGCCACGGAACCGCGAAATACTTTATATTTATTCAAGAAATCCATTGCGGTTTCTTCATCGACATAACCTTCGGGTGTAACGACTTTTTCCGCTTCCTTTGTTTCGCCGTTAAGTACCGACTGGTCTACGTGGATTTCGCCGTCCGCAATGGCGCCATCCGCGGGAATTTTATCGCCCGGCTGAATCAGCACGCAGTCGCCGACAACCAAGTCGTCAATTTTCAATTCAACAACGTTCCCGTTGCGATAGACCTTACACAGTATTTTTGACGCTTCCTCCTGTAGTTTTTGGAAAGCGTTTTCATTTCTGTATTCCGAAAAAGTCGAAACAAATGTGGCAAGCAATACTGCCGCCGCAATTCCGACCGCTTCGTACCATTCCGCACGCCCCAGAAATACAAAAACAACATTGATCGCCAATGCCACACATAAAATCTTAATCATTGGGTCTCCCATGTTGTCCTTAAACTTGCTCCAAAAGCCTTCCGATTCCAACTCCGTTAAACTGTTGTCGCCATACTTCGCTTTCGATTCTTCAACTTGCTGACTGCTTAATCCAAATTTTTTCATTCTTCATAGCTCCTTTAATTAAAGCGTTTCGCAAGAAACACTCTGCGGAAAAGTCTTGCAATTTTCCAAATTCTGCATCAATTCGGAATAATTGTCAAGCAAGAACGAATCACAAAAAAAAATGCGCTTTCGCGCAAATTTTTTTATATTTTATACAAAATCCTTTTCGTTTGCGAAGCTTTCGTCGTCTTCGTCGTCGATGTAATAGTCGTCGTCGAAACCGTCACATTCGCAGCAGCAATTCTTTTTCATCCAAACAATTTTAACGACGGCGAGAATTATTACGGCAATTAAGAGTACACCGATGCAAATTCCGATAATCATGCCGCGTCTTCCGCTTGCCTGAATCTTTTGCGCGAGTTTCCATTCGCTGATTTTTAGTTTTTCCATTGTGCATCCATCCCTTCAATTATTTTTATTTTTTTGAATCTTTGTACTTTTTCATATTCAAGAAAGGCTTGCCGCATAATTTGTCTCTCGTCATGGAATTTAAGCAAATGATAGGCTTCGTGCTGTTTGTAAAAACCGGCGTCGGCGAAGAATTCTTCCGCCTGCGGCTTGCAGTGGAACGAATTCGTCGTCATAAGATACCAGTGAACCGTTTTTGAAATTAGGTCGCTGTCGGGTGCATTGAATGAGTATTGTGTTTTGCCTAAATATTTCATTATACGTGCGGAAACGCCACTTTCTTCTTTAACTTCGCGAAGTGCCGCCTGTTTATGGGTTTCGTTCGGCTCAACATTTCCTTTCGGAAGAACCCAACCCATGTAGCGTCCGTTTTGGTTTTTATATAAAGCCAGAACCCTGTTTTTAAAAACTACAACTCCGCCGCAACTGATAATGTTTTTTTCCATGAAACCACCACTTCTTATTTTGCGTTTGAAGGCGGTGGCTTATTTAATAAAAAATAGCTCGTGCGCCCTACTTCGACATTTCCCCCCAAACGTTACCCGGGCAGTTGGCTCAGGTCAAGCACCCCTGCGGCACATGAACTTCCACGCTTAGTGCTGCTTTCTTCCGAACCTGACACAGTTCGCGAGGGTCCATTGCGCAGGACTTGACCGTCAACGCTACTTACACGGGGCAGACTTCAAAGAGAAGGAGCCTAGGTATAAGGCTTCAGCCTTGCTATTGCGGATTGCAAGCTACAGGGTGCCGCAACCTCCCCGACTAGCACGAGCTGTGAAGATTATACGAGTTAATTTTTTTACTGTCAATTTCTTGAAACCGAAATGTTTCGACAATTATTAAACTTCGCAAATCGCTTGAACGTTTTTGAAACCTCATTTTGCAATTTTTTTGTGTTTCGAATTTTTTCTTCAAACCATATATTTTTTACGAAAAGCGTCGAGCTTTTCGTATCGCGCGAAATATCCACACGCCCGATAAAATTCTCGCCGTAAATCAATGGAAGCGTATACGCGCCATGCTTGCGTTTATTTTCCGGCGTATATATTTCCCACCGATACGAAAAACCAAAAATCGCCTGAATCAATTTTCTGTCCCACATCAAACAATCAAGCGGCGCGATTAATTCCATTCGCGGTTTGGGCGGGGTAGGGGAGTTTATTAATTCTTCCAAAATCGGCTCGTCGGATGAAAGACAAAAAAAATCGTTTTTAATTCCTTCTATTAATATAGAAATAATTTCGCCGCTTTCGATTGCGATTTCAAAAATTTTATTTCGAATCTCATTCGTCAGCCCCGCAATATTTAAAAACGCATCCGATTTTTTATTCCAAAGGAAACCCACCGCGCCTATTCTTCGCAGAACGCGCCATTTTATGTGTTCGAACTCATCGGGCAACGGCTCGGGTGCGTTTAAAATTTCCTGCAAAATATGCTTCGCCGCCAAATCATAATACTTCCGTGTCCCCTTCTTATGATGAATCACCAACTCACCCGTCGAATACAACTGCTCCAAAACCGCGCGCGCGGCTTTATCGCTTCCACTCCAATGTATGGAAGAAAACCAGTTTATGTTACCTTCAATCGGAATTTCCGACGACGAAACCGCACCTTTTTTTTCGATGTACGCGATTGCTTCTTTCTCCAACGCGATGAATTCTTCGGAACGCATTTTATTTAGCTTCGCCCACTCACGGAAACGCGAAAAAAAATGCCAATCCTCCGTCGGAATTATCGAAAGCTGCTTGTCGGGATAATCAAATAAAAGGCGGTCTTCATATAAAAGCTCGTCCAGTATTTTTTTATCAAAGCCCTTCACCCGCGCCTGCAAAAGAATCTCAGCGTTCTTTCCGCAAATATCCACCGGGTCAAATTGAATACATCCCGCCTGCTTCACAAATTCCAACGCGCCCTGCTTCCCGATAAACTTATGCTCACCCAAAAGACCGTGCTTTAAAAATAAAAATTGCCGCGCTTGGCTGTTTGTTAAAAAATATTTTTTCAAAATGCGCCCCCGCTTTCATTACATTAGTAATGTGTCCAAATTTTCAACCCACACGGAAAAACCATGCGTCGCAACCGATTCCCTCCAACTGCGCAGAATATTTTTATGCGCGTCTGTTAATTGACTCTTTATAACAGATAAATTTTCATTCTTCTCGTAAGGAAGCGCGAGGTTAAAATCATACATGGGGCAATGGCTGACGCTTCCGTCAACAGCCGACTTAAAATAACCCCAGTTCGTCAAATTATGGTCTCTGTCATAATTGCTGACTACCGCGTCAAAAAGAATATTAATTTCATGGAAATTACCGGCGATTCCTATTTTTTCATATGCCGCTTTTACTCTGCTGAAATTTATTCCAAACCCCCTCAGCTTACTGAATGAGCCTTTTTCCAAATCCCATGTTTGTAGCCTCATTAACATTTTTTCCGCGCTTGTGAAATTATTAATATATATTTCTGTAGGAGAAACGGCAGTAAACCCGTTAACGGGAATATTCAATTTTTGTGCCAATGTAATAGCCGCAATTTCTGCCTGTACCTGCTCTCTTTCCATTATTTTGTAGATTACGGTTTCTCCGTTTATTCTCTTCCATCTTTTCGGCGCGCTTCCCGTTAACGTAACAGACGGAGCTGAATTTTTTGACGCGCTCACCCTGTACTCGAAAAAATCATTAAAATAAGGCGTAATATTTTTAAAATCCGCCTTGTCATTTTCGTTTTTTATCCAATAAGCATCAGATAAAGACATTCTGCGCCTAACTGCCGTGCTTTTTTCCCCGACCACCCTTTCATCGTCTTCGGGTAATCTGTTTATTCCGCGCAGAAATAATCTCGAATTGCGCCATTTTGTATAATGCTCCGGAGGGCAGGGCATCAACTCGGGCAATAAAACCTTTTTACCCGCCGTTTCGTACACAGCCTTATCGGCGCACATTAAATATGCCATCTCTCATGCCCCTTGCAGTGGTAGATTTCTATTCTGTTTTCATTCGAAATTGCGTATACAAGCCTGTTTTTTTCGTCAATCTCACGGCTCCATTTGCCGGTTAAATCATTTTTAAGCGGCTCGGGATGTCCTATACCGGTGTTTCCGTTGCGGATAATGTCGGCAATTAATTTATTTATTTTCTTTAACGTGCGTTTGTCTTCATTCGCTTCCGGTTCAGCCATTGAAAAAGTTATTACTTCGCCGCGCTCTGCTTGTGCTATGGATTTCTTAATATTCGCAATGGTTTGCGGAGTAAAATATTCATTATATTTTTCTTCCGGTGTTTTTGCTCTAATTTGAAATGGTATCGCTTGCTCCCTCACTGCTTGACGAAAAAAAACATTTATTGCGCCGGATAGCGCATTTTACGTTGTTGTTATGTGCATTGCAAGAGACGCAGGTTTGCGTGTAAATATTTGTGTAAAATGCTTGACAAATAATTCGTATCGTGTATAATTCAAATCAAGCCCAAGGCATTCGCTTGACAACGGGTACGACAAACGGCAACTACCGTCACTGCTACCGGCAGTTCGATAGCCTCTAACCTAGGCCAGGATTGATTCGTTCCATTATTGCAACACTTGGCTTGTATTGCAAATTAAACATGCATGGCGGTACAGGAAAAGTAATAAGAAAACGGCTTTCCGAAATATGAGGATTCCGCGGTGTCAGAGGCGTTTCAGTCGAAATAGCCCGCACCGTCCGCGCGGCATATTCTTGAACCACACAAAACTAAAAAAATAAAACTTCAAGCAAAAAGACAAGAAGTTTATTAATCACTGCGATTTTAATTGCCGCATTGGGTATTTTCCCGATGCGGTTTTTTGAGTGTGCCCGGCATGTGCGATAGCTAGGCGGTGTAAGACCGCTGTGGGCTTGGCAGTAGGAACCACTAGCCAAAAGGCAAGGGTGTCCATCGTGAGGTGGAATCTGAAGGAAACCTA
>JAIRVD010000064.1 GCA_031254075.1 Clostridiales bacterium | reverse complement strand
TCGAATCATTTAATAACTGGCTTATCGAAAAGACCAATATCCAAGAGGCTTCAAAAGTTCACTCCACAAACGGCTTGATGGCTTTTATCTTTGCCAGAGTCGCTTGCGCTCTTTTTTGGTTTTAACCCTTGATTGGCGTTGTTATTCCATTGCTACAAGCGAACTTTCCATGTCAACAAGCGAAATTGTTACAACTTACCGCGGACTTTGGGAAATAGAAGAAAACCTTCAAACTAACCAAAAGCGACCTTGAAGCGCGCCCGGTTCATGTTCGCTCGAAAGAACACATCAACGCACATTTTTTATCTTGCTTCATCGCTCTCACCATTTTGCGCTTGATTCAAAAAAAGACGGAAAAAGAATTTTCCGCCGAAAAAATACTTGATTGCTTAAATAAAATCGAATGCATAAACGAACATGAAAATATTTACTTGTTCGGCTTCCGTTCTCACCTGTCTATTAAAATCGGCAAGATTTTTAATCTTGATTTTTCTAAAAAACGGCTTTCTCTTGCCTCTATTAAAAATATTTTGGCTTCTACAAAAATATAACAAAATACTCTACAAATTTATTTATTTTTCTCTTCTGCCGTTAACCCTGTTTTTTACTGGGGTTACGGCTGTTATTTTTTGTGCTTTGCTGCGGAAGTCAAGTTACACGCAGAAAAAATATTTGTCAAATGTAAAAAATTTAATAAGAAATTGTTACAAAACAGTGGAATTTATTAAAATTCGTGGTACAATGCAAAATGGGTGATGCGTGTGTTGTCGAATCAGATATTGCAGAATGCGGTTGACGGATTAAAAAACATAACGCAAAAAGAAATTTTGATAACAGACAGAGATGAAATTTCGGCGGAAGCAAAAATTTTTTTTGAATCGCCCGAAGAGAATCAAATTATAAACGGCAATTGGCATTTCAAGATTGACGGCGAGTATGTTTTGACGATAAACGGTGATGACGGCGAAGCGTTTCGGTATGGGAAGCTCGCGGTGTTTCATATTCAGGCGTTGATGCTTGCGTACAAAGAGCGTTTTGACCGCGACAATTTTATAAAAAATCTGCTTTTGGATAATTTGCTGCTTGTGGATATTTACAGTCGCGCTAAAAAGCTTCGGATAGAAAAAAATGTTCGGCGCGTGGTGTACCTTGTCGAAATAATTGGCGAATCCGATATGGGAGCGGCGGAAATCCTTCGCGGAATTTTCCCCGACAGGCAAAGGGATTTTATAACCGCCGTTGATGAAACGGGAATAATTCTTGTAAAGGAACTTCCCGAGCGCGATGTTGAAATTGAGCAAATCGCAAAAACAATCGTGGACACATTAAGCACCGAAGCGATGATTCGCGTGAATGTAGCAATCGGCACGATAATATCAGATTTAAAAGATGTTTCGTCAAGCTTCAAGGAAGCGCGGCTTGCGCAGGAAGTCGGAAAAATATTCGAAGCGGAAAAGCAAATCGTAAATTATGAAAAGCTTGGCATCGGCAGATTAATTTATCAACTTCCGCCGCCGCTTTGCAAAATTTTCATTAATGAAATGATGCATGATTTTGATATAGACGACATAGACGAAGAAATGTTTAAAACAATAACATTGTTTTTCAAAAACGACCTTAATGTTTCAAACACGGCACGGGAATTATTCGTCCACCGCAACACGCTTGTGTTCCGGCTCGACAAGCTACAAAAATTAACACAACTCGACCTCAGAAAATTCACAGACGCAATCACGTTCAAAATAACATTAATGGTAAACAGATACATGCAATACCGAGAGAAACAATATTTCTAAAAATATTTTTATTCCGGAGTATGTAAATGATTGAATTTGACAAGGTGAGCAAAATATACGAAAATGGCGCGCGCGGTCTTTGCGATATGGATTTATTTATCGAAAAGGGCGAGTTTGTTTTTGTTGTCGGAACAAGCGGGTCGGGAAAATCAAGTCTGGTCAGGCTGCTTTTGAAGGAGATACAACCTTCGGGCGGTCATATTTACGTTGACGGACAGGATATCACGACGATTAAACGCCGCCACCTTCCGTATTACAGACGCAAAATGGGCGTTGTTTTCCAAGATTTTCGCTTGCTGAAGGATAAAACAGTTTTCGAAAATGTGGCTTATGCAATGCAAATCGTCGAGGCAAGCAACCGCGAAATTCGCCGCGCGGTGCCGCAGGTTCTTGCGCTTGTCGGGCTTCAGAAAAAAGCTAAGGCATATCCGAATCAGCTTTCCGGCGGCGAACAGCAGCGCACCGCGTTAGCCCGCGCAATCGTGAATCGTCCGCCGCTTCTTATCGCGGACGAACCGACGGGAAATCTCGACCCCGATACCGCGTGGGAAATTATGACGCTGCTCGAAGACATCAACGACCGCGGAACCACCGTTTTAGTCGCAACACACGCGCATGACATCGTTGACGATATGCAGAAACGTGTAGTCGCGCTTCGGAACGGCGAACTGGTTCAGGATATCGGCATCAGCGGATTTCCTGATATGGGAGGTATTTCCGATGAAGCCTAGGACAATCAGATATTATATCAAGGAAGCAATTCGCAGCGTAGTTTACAATCGCTTTATGTCCATCGCAAGCATCTTCGCGGTGGCGTCGAGCATTTTTATCGTTGCGATTTTTTATATTATCGCCGCGAACATCGAATTCCTGATGGGACAGCTCGAAAACCAAATCAGCATAGCGGTTCGCATTGACGAAACTCTCAGTGAAGCCGAGCAATCCCGCTTAGAACAGCGCATTCGTGAAATTCCGAATGTCGCGAACGTAATTTTCCAATCGCGCAAGGAAGCTCTTGAAAGCGCCACAATTACCTTCGGTGAAGTCGCAACCCGCGGTTTCGACGAAAACAACAACCCAATGCGCGATTCCTTCATCATAGAACTCACCGACCTCGCCTTCCACGACGAAGTCGAACGCGCCATAGCAAATCTCGGCAGTTACGGCGTTGCGCAAGTAGACAATCGTTCCGATTTCGCGCAAGTTCTTATTGCCATCTCAAACATCGTGCGAATCGTTTCCGCGATTCTCGTCGGAATCCTCGCTTCCATCTCCATCATCATTATAACCAACACCATCCGCATCACCGTTAACGCACGCAAAACCGAAATAAATATCATGAAATACGTCGGCGCAACCGACTGGTTCATCCGCTGGCCGTTCGTTATCGAAGGTATGATTATCGGCCTGCTCGGCGGAACAATTCCCGCGTTCGTCTGCCTGTTCGGCTACGGTCGCGTCATCGGCTCGATAAACGATATTCCGTTCCTCGATTTCATCGTCTTTCTGCCCGAAGACCACATCATGATGTATGTATTTCCATTTTCGCTAATTTTAGGCGTTCTCATCGGGCTTTTGGGGTCGGTTACTTCGGTTAAGAAGCATTTAAAAGTATAAAATTCGGGTCAAGCCTTTTCAAAGGCTTGCGGGGCTTGGGGCGAGTCCCCAAGGTCTTAAAACGGGGGTTTGTATATGAAAAAAGTCATTTCGTTTTTTTTAATTTTTATTTTAATCCTTCAAATAATTCCCGTTGGCGCGACGCAGGAAACGCGTGACCGGTTGCGTGAGTTGGAGCGGCGCAGTTCGTCGGCGGGGCAGCGTGTTAACGAGCAGCGGAAGGTTCGTGAGGGCACAGAACATGAAATGTCGCAGGTTATGGCTGAGATGCAGGCGCTTGACCAACTGATT
>JAIRVD010000032.1 GCA_031254075.1 Clostridiales bacterium | reverse complement strand
GAACAAAACAGGAACGCATCACAAGCCTTGAGGAGCAAATCGCTGAACTCGAAAAGCAGAAAAAGAAGCTTGTTCAAAAGTACAAAGAGGAGCGTGTGCCTATCGCAATATACCATCTTAGTATGAAGATTTTCAGCCGTGGCAAAGGCAACCGAGATAAATTTACCTACTCATACCTCAAAGCCTCGATGGGGTCGAGTTTGGCTGCTTTTCTTGCGGGATAGACGCCAAAGATTATGCCGATTAGGCATGAGACGAGAACGGTGCCGATGACGATGGGCAAACTGATTGCCGGGGGCATATTTAGGGCGGTGCCGATGGAGAAGCTTCCGTAGTAGCCGAGCAGGATACCGATAATGCCGCCTGTGGCGGTTAGAATTATGGCTTCGATTAGAAATTGCAGTTGGATATTTCCGTCGGTTGCGCCGAGGGATTTGCGGATGCCGATTTCTCTTGTGCGTTCGGTGACTGTGACAAGCATGATGTTCATTACGCCTATGCCGCCGACGGCAAGCGAGATGAACGCGACAAGTCCGACGAAGGCGGTTGCGAGTCCGATGGTGGTGTTTACGATTTCGATTTGGCTCATTATTGTCATGACTTGATACATGTCTTCGTTATTATGAAAAATGGAAAGCAGCCGTTCTATTTCGTCTGCTGTTTCGTTTAAACGGCTTGTGTCGTCGGCAACTACCAAAATGGCGTTTACATTCTCTTCGCCTGTCATGCGCTGATAACAAGTAATTGGTATGAATGCAACCGAAGACGAGCCGAACATTCCCGCCATCGGGTCATTGTTGCGAAAAACGCCGACAATGGTAAATTCGGCAGAATTCAGCCACAGCGAAACGTTCATGGTTTCGCCGACAACATCCGTGCGCCCGAAAACCTGCCGCGCCAAAAGCGAATCAATTACGATTACGGGCGCGGCTCTTTCTATGTCCGGTTCCACAAGAAAGCGTCCGAGCCTAACGTCAACATTCTGAGCGGCTCTGTAATTTTGGTTTGTTCCGTACAGAATAACATTCGCCGTCTCAGAAGGATTTCGCAATGTCACTGTTCCGTATGCGGCGGAAAACGGCGACACGCTCGAAATATTCGGATGAACGGAAAGAAACTCCGCGCTTTCCAAAGTAAGCAAATCGCTTCGGGACGGTTCCGAATCAAATCGCATATAAACTTCCATCGCTCCCGCGCCGAACTGAGAAAAAATTTCGTTTAAACTGTTGCGAAAACCCAACCCGACAGATGTGACCAATATAACCGACGCTATGCCGATTATTATGCCGAGCATCGTCAAAATTGAACGCATCCTGTTTGCAAGAACAGAATGCGCCGCGGAAATCATGCATTCAAATATATTCATTTAATTGCCTCATCTTTTATAATTCGTCCGTCTTTAAACGAAACGATTCTGTTTGTGTGGTTTGCGATTTCGGGTTCGTGAGTTACCATCACTATCGTTACGCCTTCTTTGTTAAGGCGTGAGAAAATTGCCATAATTTCATCGCCCGATTGACTGTCGAGGTTTCCGGTCGGTTCGTCGGCAAGAAGAATCGACGGATTGTTAACCAACGCACGCGCGATTGCAACGCGCTGTTTTTGCCCGCCCGAAAGCTCCGCAGGCTTGTGATGAATTCTGTCCGAAAGCCCTACCCTATCCAACGCGTCAAGCTCGGTACTTCTGCGTTTTTTTCCGCGCATTCCGGCATAAAGCATCGGCAACTCAACGTTTTGCAGCGCGTTAAGCCGCGGAAGTAAATTGTAAGATTGAAAAACAAATCCGATTTTCTTATTTCGAATCTGCGCCAATTTTTTTCCGTGAATTAACGAAACATCTTCTTCGTCCAAAAAATATTTTCCGCCGCTTACGGAATCCAAACAACCCAATATATTCATCAAAGTAGATTTTCCCGAACCCGACTGCCCCATAATCGCCAAGTATTCGCCCGCCGCAACGGAAAAAGTAACATCCCTCAGCGCGGTGACTTCAAGATTACCTGTTCGGTATACTTTTAAAAGATTCTCGACTTGGATTATCATTCGGACGCCTCCGCGTTAAGCGGCTGAATCGGTCTTACCAACATTCCGTCATGCAGCGACATTGCCGGATTGCTTACGACTCTGGAGGTTTCTTCAAGCCCGAAGACTTCAATGAACATATTGCTGAATTCGCCCAAGGTAATATCGCGGCGTTCCAAGGTGGAATCGTCTGTTACGAGATAGACATAGTTTACTCCGCCGCTTTCGCTGAGAGTTGACATTAAAGGAACAACAAGCGTATCCTCGCTGATTTTTGTGACTATGTCGGCATCTACGGTGTTGCCCGCACGCAGCCGCGTTTCTCCGTCAACCGTGATTTCGACGGTGATTACGGTTTCAACATTGGTTCCGCTCATTCGCTGAGTGGCAATCGGATGAATTCTTTCGATTACGCCGTCGTAAACATCGTTTCCGATTGCTCTGCCTGAAATTTCGACTTCTTGTCCGACGGAAATATTCCCCGCGTCATATTCCGGCACATGAACAACGATTACTATGTTTTCACTTGAAATATCGGCGATTTCAAGCATCGGACGCCCCATAACGCTTATTTCGCCCTCGGTTACAAATAAATTTATTACCGTTCCGCTGACGCCGGCGATTTCTTCGCTTACGAAATCTTCGATGCTTTTTTCAATTTGTTCAATGCTTAACTGCGCGCGTTCGATTGCAATTTGCTGAACGCGCAATTGATTCACCGCCTGCGGATTTGAATTTCTTTGAAGCAACTCATCCAGCCCCGCAACGGCAAGCCGCTCCGCTTCACGTGCGGGCTGTAGACCGAGTTCGGTTGTGTCGCGCTGCGCCAGCAAAATGGCAAGTTGGTCTTCCAATCTGCGAACAGCTTCCGCCGCGTTGTCGAGTTCAACTCTTGCAACAACTCCACTTTCGAAAAGCGTTTGTGTATCCGCAAAAGAATTTCGCGCGGTGATTATGTTTTCCGTCAATTGTGTTATTTGCAATTCGTTTTGCGCTAACGCCGCTTCAATGCTCGAAATATTCGAACGCGCTTGTTCGATTTGATTTTCCGCCGAAAGAATTTCCATATTTGTCGGCGCGATTCTTGCGGCTTCAAGCCCGAGCTGCGCCGTGCGAAGCGCGAGCTGTGCCTCCGCAAGCTGGTTTTCGTAAACCTCCAAGATTGCGGAATCATAAGTAATCAGCACATCGCCCGCCTCTACCTCATCGCCGACTTTTACATGCACCGTTAATATCTGCGCCTGCGTTTCCGGAAAAACGACGACCTTGTCCCTAAGCTCAACGCTTCCGCGCGCGCTTACCGTGCTGATAACCGTCTGCGCTTCGGGATACGCCCAGTTAACGGGCGTTGCGTTACGCGGAATTCCGCTTGCTTGCTCCGCACGCCTCGAATTCAAAATATTTATTCCGATAAAAACAATGGCGACCGCGACAATTGCAATAAATATTGCTATTTTCTTATTCATGCAATCCCCAATTCATACGGCAACCATGTTAAAGCCAACGAGCCCACGGTAACGCCAATCGTAAATAAAAGCACCAATGCGGTGATAATCCCCGCTTTTACGGCAGAAAATTCATTAATCACTTTAATCCCAATAAATGTAAGGAATGTTGTCCATAATGAAAAAATCGAAATAGCCGAAAGCGCGTTAAAAAGCGGCATCGACATATCGCCCTGCGGCATTACAAGCGCGGCAAGCGAAGTCATGTCCACGTAATTTCCCGTAATCATCATTATGCCTGATATTACAAGCGTACCCAACGCCCCGATTACATATATGTGCATGTACATCGAAAATAACTGCACGAAATTCGCCTTCCCTCTAAGAATCTTGGAAAGCACCCAAATTCCGAACGCGTAAATCAATGAGTTTATCAACGGACCAATCGCGACATTGACAACCAACACAACAGCGGTAAAAATTTTTAAAAAACTATCCATTGCGGAATCGCCGAATTCATCGACGTTCATGTCGGCAAGAATATCGACACCGTAATTTTCTATGGAAATTCTCGAAAGCTCCTGCATTTGCATTTCCGAAACTCGATTCATCGGAACCAGCGCAACCAACCCAATCACCAATATAATTAAAAACGGCACCAATATCACAGGATACACCTTCACATTCGCAAAGAGTTCCCCCGGTGCCGTTAATAAACTGATAATTCTTTGCCCCGCGTTCATTTTCATTGCTTCGGGCGTTACCACGCGTGTTAATTCATTTTCCATTCCGCATCTCCTCGTATTTAATTTCATCACGCCATTCCATATACGCCTATCTTATCACTATGTCTGATAAAAAAGTAAGGGGAGAAAATTTTTTATGTCTTTTTTTTCGATTATTCCGAACGCATAACCATCCCTCCCGTGCTGCGTTTATTCATGGAAACGCCCTCAAACACGCAGAAAACTATTGTCTTATAACGCCGTATTTAATATAACGATATTTTGTGTTACACTCATTTCGGAAATACTTAAAGGCAGGTAAGATTATGAGTGATGATAAAAAGCCGCTTGGATATGTAGAGTTGAAAACGGGGGCAAAAGCAATCTACGCAATGAACGACTTCTTT
>JAIRVD010000028.1 GCA_031254075.1 Clostridiales bacterium | reverse complement strand
AAACAAAGGTGCGTGACCGCATGAAACGTAAAATTTTTATTTACAGTTTTTTTGCCTTGCTTTTTGTCGCCATATTAATTGTAGGACAAGCCGAAATTTTTATAGCGGCATATGTTGTTGCATTTATTTTAGTTGTTATAAGAACGCTTATGACCCCCGGCAGACGAAAAACGCGGCGCCATTTGGTGCTTGCGTATTCGTCTATTTTAATTGTGCAGTTGATTATGGTGAACAATGTAATTTTCGTTGAGGCAATGGAGACTGATATTGTAGATATTCCCGATTTTGTTTTCCGCAGAATTCTCGGTATTGCGTTATTGTGCCTTCCCGCGCTTGTTAACAGATTCGTCGCTTCTGTGAAATACACGCATTACTACCTTCCGCCTGTCGGCGAATCCGCCGCAGTCGGAATTTCCGAGCTTCTGAACACGGGGGCTTTGATAAAAAACGTCGCGGGCTTTATCAGCGAATCAAAAACAAAAGTGAGCATCGAAAGTATGACATATATGTTGAAAGATTTATCGCGCCATGATTCGTTCCACTATGTAAACAGCCGCAGTCTGACCGAAGAATATTTTATTAAGGCACGCGAAAGTTTTTCCGACCCGAATATCTACATCGTAATTTCAAAAACGGGCAGTCCGCATTCCGAATTTCTTTCTATTTTTACACAGAAACAATATAATCACGCATCCATTTCGTTCGACAAAAAATTGCAAACAACCATCAGCTACAACGGCGGCGAACGTGTCTACCCCCCCGGTCTTAACATGGAGCTGCTTGATTTTTTCTGCAAAGCTCCCGACTCCAAAATCATGGTCTACTCCCTACCCTGCTCCGCCGACAAGAAAAAACAAATACTTGATAAAATCGAAAAAATAAACAGAGAAGGCAGTGCGTATAATATGCTCGGCGTTTTCATTCATAAAAAACCGCCTAAGCCGAACATACTCTACTGCTCACAATTCGTCTACAACATGCTCGAAGACGTTGGGCTGACATATTTTGAAGCCGCAAACAGAAATAAAATTTCACCGACAGACTTGGTGGAAAACGATTATTACAGAAAATTAAAATTTGAATTGGAGATAACATTCGGGTAAAATCGGCGTTTTGTTTGCATATTTACATTTTATGTGGTATTTTTTACGGGAAAAATAGTATGCAGAGCAAAACCGCTCTGCTTAAAAGGGGCGATTGATATGGCAGGAAAACTAACTGTTAAGCAACAGACGGTTTTGGATTATTTAAAGTCAGAAATAAAGAGGAATGGGTATCCGCCGACGGTCAGGGAGATTTGCGACGCAGTGGGGCTGAGCTCTACATCAACGGTTCACGCGCATCTTGAGACGCTTGAGCGCAAGGGCTATATTCGTCGTTCGCCCGCGAAGAACCGTTCGACGGAAATTCTTGAGGAAGATTTTTACAATAATGCAAGGGAACTTGTTAATGTTCCCATAGTCGGGCGTGTTGCGGCGGGCATTCCTATTTTGGCGAATGAGAATATTGAAGATACATTTCCGATTCCCATAGATTATGTCAAAAATGATACTTGCTTTATGCTGCATGTAAAGGGCGACAGCATGATTGACGAGGGCATCCTTGACGGCGATTTGGTTCTTGTCAGGCAACAGCAGGACGCGAACGACGGCGATATCATAATCGCGTTGCTGGAGGATTCTGCCACGGTTAAAACTTTTTACCGCGACGGCGAATTTATTCGCCTTGACCCCGCGAACAGCGCGTTTAAGCCGATAATAGTTCGCGAATGCGACGTTTTGGGCAAAGTTATCGGGCTGTATAGAAGATACTGAAAACATAAATACTATTTTAAATAATTATTGGAGGCTCACATGATTTCAGCAGGTGATTTCAGAAACGGCATTACAATCGAGTTTGAGGGCGCGCTTTACACAATCACGGATTTTCAGCATGTTAAACCGGGCAAAGGCGCGGCTTTTGTTCGTTCTACGTTAAAAAACATGGAAACGGGTTCAACCGTTGAAAAAACGTTTCGTCCGTCGGAAAAAATGCCGCGTGCGCATATAGACCGCCGTGACTTACAGTATTTGTACAACGACGGTACTTTATACTATTTCATGGACAACGAATCCTACGAACAATTGGAAATCGAAAAAAGCGATATCGGCGACGCAATGGTTTTCGTTAAAGAAAATGAAATGGTAAAAGTTCTCGTTCATAACGGACGCATCTTCGGAATCGAACCGCCTTTATTCGTAGAGCTTGAAATTACCGAAACAGAACCCGGCTTCAAAGGCGACACCGCTCAAGGCGCTACAAAACCCGCAACCGTCGAAACAGGCGCATCCGTTAAAGTTCCGCTGTTTGTAAGCACAGGCGATGTAATTAAAATCGACACCCGCACAGGCGAATATCTCGGGCGCGCATAAAAAATTACCAGCATACAAATTCTCTCTCCGTTAATACTATCACTGTAGCTGTTTTCAAAAAGCTACGTAACACGCAAGAGGGGAGAGATTAGTTGTGTCTAGGAACAGAAAGGCCGTACCCGAGGCAAAAGCTGCTTTGGATGCTTTCAAATATGAAGTTGCAAACGAAATAGGCGTGCCTCTTTCTAAGGGTTACAATGGCGACCTGACATCTTACCAAAATGGTTCCGTTGGGGGCTACATGGTAAAGAAGATGATTGAAGCACAGGAACGTCAAATGGCCGGTAAATAAATGTAATTAAAAAAACAAAGGGCTGCGACGAAATCGGGAAACTGATTTCGTTGCAGCCTTTTTATTTTCACATGCCGTCATCAGAGTGGTCATTTCATCAACGAAGCGGAAAAATGCCGGGAAAACAGCGGCTTTTTGCCCGAGGAACAAATCGAATTTTTGCACATGACTTTGATATATTTTTTACCGTTAAACATACGAAATATTAGAACCCGATGCTGTCACCCTGCCCCACATCCAAAAACGAAGCAACAATTTCATTCGCGGTGGGCAGAACTTCCTCGCCGTTTTCATGTACGGGAAAAATAATGCCATCCGTACAGGCATACAGCAACGCAATATAAAGCTTGGAACAATTTTTCCGTCTCTTTCATAGATTGAATGTAAATTCATTTTATTTTGAATAGGAAAGTGATTGATGCGAAATGGAAATCACAACTATTTTGGGTATTCTCGCGGGTATTGTTTCAGTTGTGGGCGCGATGATATTCAAGCATATTTCGTTTTCCGTACTTTATAACCCCGCCGCTTATTTTGTAATCTTTGTCGGAACAATTGCCACAATATTAAACTCGTACCCCGGCAAGGATTTAAAGAATCTCGGCAAATTATTCAAGATATTATTCACAAGCAACAGTACAAAGGGCAAAGAAATTAAGATAATAGATGAAATTGTGGGAATGGCTGAGTTTTCCAGAAAAGAAGGCATTTTGGCTCTGGAGAAAAAAATGGTCGATTCCCATAACGATTTTTTAAAAAAGGGATTGCGTATGATTATTGATGCCTGCGATTCGGAATATGTAAAAGATGTACTTTTTTCCTATGTATCTTCAATGAAAAAAAGGCATGAAGCAAACGCGGGCATATTTACTTCCGCCGGCACATACGCCCCTACCCTGGGCGTACTGGGCGCGGTATTTGGCTTAATCGCCGCAATGGGAAACATTGACGATACCGCTGAAATGTCACATGCGATTGCGGCGGCTTTTATCGCAACAATTTTGGGAATTTTTACGGGTTATGTATTATGGCATCCGTTTGCGAAAAAATTAAAAATCAAGAGCCAACGGGAAGTCTTGGAAAAAATGCTGATAATCGAAGGGGTATTGTCTATACAGAAAGGCGATTCGCCCGTACGCATCAAAGAAAAATTATACTCTATGCTTCCGGATTCCGAACAGCCCAAAGAAGCGGAAGAAACGTAAGCAACGTCTAAAAAGGAGGCTGCCCCGTGAGAGAACATTTTGAAGAAGAGCATGAAGAAGAAGCGGGCGAGGCGGGGCTGCTTCCCTAGTCCGATTTCATGACGCTGCTTTTGGCTGTCTTCCTTGTACGGTTTGCCTCAAGCCAAGTTGACGCGGCAAAGGCGGAAGCCATTTCTCAAGCTTTTGTAAATATTTTCGGTCTTGCGTCTTCGGGTTATTCCGGTGATTTGCCCACAGAAGGCAGTGATAATTTTTTACCCGGAGAAGGCGCGGATGTATTGCCTGCCCCTTCCCTGCCGGAAAATATTCATCAAGCGGATTATAACTATTTTACCGAAACCAAAGAAAGACTGAAAGAATCCTTTGAATTATACGGGCTGGAAAACGATGTTTCAATTTTTATTAATGAGTGGGGTCTTGTAATCAGCTTGCTCAATGATATTTTATTTGATTCCGGCAGTGCGGAAATAAAGCCCGATACACAACAGGCGTTGGTTGCAATAGGAAATATTTTAAGCGAATCAAATTACACCATACGCGTGGAAGGTCATACCGACAACGTGCCGATGCACAGCGGCAGATACCCTTCCAACTGGGAATTATCTTCGGCGCGGTCATCGAGTGTTGTGCGCCTGTTTGCCGACACATGCAATGTTCTGCCCGAAAGACTGCAAGTTGTTGGTTACGGAGAATTTAACCCGATAGCCGATAATAATACGTCCGAAGGCCGCGCCCAAAACAGACGGGTGAATATTATTATTTTGAATTAAGCCGGCAGGAGGAGAACCCAAATGTGGCATGAAGCTTGTGAAGTAACAAAAGAAGAAACAAAAAACGGAGATATAAAAATAATTGTTAAGGGACATGTGGATGCCATTAGTGCGCCCATGCTTGAATTTGAAATTCAAGACGCTGTTAACGAAGGATATAAATCCATTTCCGTTTGCATGACTCAAGTCGATTATTTTTGCACAATCGGAGCAAGGGTTCTTATCAATGCCTATAATCAATCCCGCGCAGCAGACAGAAAATTCCGCATCGAACGCCCCTCCCAAATTGTAAGAAATGTTTTGGGGAAAAAAAGGACAGATGAAATGACACGATAGCTTATTCGTGACGTTTAGATACGGGGCAGACGAGGAGTTTAGCGTGACTTAGGGTAATGCCCTTTGTTGCGCATTTTTTATTAAAAAGACGAAGGAAGATAAAAGAACCGTCCCTGCTGTCTTGCAACTATGGTCTATATTGTCCAAATGTCTTAGCAATATCCTCAATTATATCCTCAGTTACTGCATCATCATTCAATACAAAAACACACACAGAATAGTATTAGGACTTAAAACATTTTCAGATTCATCAGTGCAGACTGTTGCTAAGAGATAGATATCATAATCCCCATTTTGTCGCGGAACATTTGTTATATAAATGAATTCATTTTCATACTCTACAACCCAATCGCAATGAAGGAACTGAATTTGCTAAAACCTTACATGGATTTAATTTTTACTGACGCAATTGTAAGGAACGGCGACAGGCACGAATTTAATTACGGTTTTATAACCGATAAAAAAGGCGCAATCAAACTTGCGCTGAATTTTGACAATAATATCGCACTGTTCAGCAGAGGCGTGCCGCGCTCGTTGAAAAGGGGCGATATTTTGGTTGCAGATTTTATTGAGATTCTTCCGACGGTAGAATATCAAATTCCGAATCAGACAGCGGAAATGATTTCCGAAGCATACAGCCAAACAACCAAAATGGTCGAAACCCAAGTGCAACCGGAAACCGTAATCTCATTTTGCATGAATGCGTATGACCAAATTTGTGCCGTATAATAAAATTCAAGCAAAGTTCAAGTAATGTTCAAGCAGAATTCAGAAACACGATTTATCATATTGTTAACATAATGTTTACCTGTTTCGGGTTTTTTGTTTACAAATATCCTGTACAATTATTTCAAGAAAGAAAGCGGGAGGTATTTAGGAAATGAAAGAAAAATTAATGAAACGTAAAAAGCTTATTATCATAGGCGGGGCGATATTGGTTGCGATTATTGCGGTGCTGATTGTTCCGCGGTTTGTCGGGAATTCGGCGACGCAGACGATGGCGATGGCGCAGGGGGCGCGGCAGACGACGACGCTTGCGAGGACTGATTTGTCGCAGATATTTTCTACATCGGGGGTTGTGCAGAGTGCGGATGTTAACTATGTATATTCGTCGCACAGCCGTCCGGTTATGGAGATTTATGTGAGTGTCGGCGACAGAGTTGAGGTTGGCGATGTTTTGGCGCGGCTGGATATGACGTCGGTTCAGAATGAGATTGAACAAACGGAAATAAATCTTACGAGTGCGCAAAGAAACGTTGAGGAAGAAGAACGTTCGAACGCGAACTCGGTGGCGAATGCTCGGATTTCGTTGGAAAACGCGAGAATTTCGCTTGAGCGTCAGAACATGAACATAGCGAATGCCGAGCGTGATTTGGCGGAGGCGGAAGCGGATATGTACGAGCCGTTTGACAGCACTAATCACGACAGAACGATTGCGGACGCGCAAATAAATCTTGAGAGAAAAATCAAGGATTACGAAGAAGCGCAAAATGATTTATCGGAAGTAATTTATGATTTTGACGACTACACATACAGAAACGCGATTAACGAGGCGGAAATTGTATTGGCGCGGCGGGTTTCCGATTTGGCAACCGCCGAAGCCGATTACGAAGAAGAAGTTGGGCGCAGAGCGGAGCGTTTTATCAGCACGAATTTACAAAACGCGGTTGACGACGCGGAGCGCACTTTGGAGCGTCGCCGCGAAGCGATAACGGAAGCAACGCAGAATTTAAATGACGCATGGCGAAATTATTATTCGGCGACGCCGGAAAGAGAAGACTCGGCGATGACGGTGGTAATAAACGCGGTAAATGCTCGAACAACGGCGCAAAACAACGTAGAAGACGCGGAAATCGCGCTGGAACGCGCACGTGACGCGCTCAGAACC
Source organism: Clostridiales bacterium (assembly GCA_031254075.1). Classification (GTDB taxonomy): domain Bacteria; phylum Bacillota; class Clostridia; order Lachnospirales; family WQUN01; genus WQVC01. The sequence goes on along the minus strand of JAIRVD010000028.1, from coordinate 8,988 downwards.
GCGCGTGAAGACCATAATGAAAATCAAGCCGACCAACGCGACAGCGCGATTACGTCAGCGGAACGCGCATTTACAAATGCGCAAAACGCGGCGGACGACGCGCAGCGTTCACTTGACCGCGCGAATTCGGATTTGCATCGCGCAAGAAGCAATGCCGAAACCGACGCTTCAAACAGAATGCAATCGGCATTAAACGCGATGAACGACGCGCAAAGAACGCTCGAACGCGCAATCACCGACAGAGAACGCGCCGCCGAGGATTATATTGCGAATAACGAAACGCGTTTTCGTAACGCACAAAGTTCGTTTGCAGAAAGTCAAAACCAGTTGCAATCTTCGCAAAACTCTTATCGTTCGGCGCAGGAGTCTTTGAACCAAGCTCAAGGCAGACCTGCCGCTTCGAACGCAAGCGTTGAACTGCAAACAATTAACTTGGAAAGACTAAGCGCACAGCTTGCGGAAGGCTATATTCTCGCAACCGCAAACGGCGTTATCACCGAAATCAACGCGACAATCGGCGCGACCGCTAACGGCGTTCTGTTTACGATAGAGGATGTTGATAATCTTTTCGTATCGGCAAATGTTCGCGAGCATAGCCTTACCGACCTGCAAATAGGGCAAACCGCGTATGTTACCACCGAAATCACACGCGACAGAGCATATGGCGCGGAACTGACATTTATTTCGCCGCGGGCAGTTTCGGCGGCGGGTTCGACGAGTGTTGAATTTGAAATCAACGCCGCGATGAATGAATCCGACCACAATATACGCATCGGAATGAACGCGTTTATCAATGTAATAACCGCACAAGCGGAAAATGTTCTGGCGGTTCCGCTTTCCGCAATCGCCACAAACGAACGCGGAAGCTTCGTTTACGCAATCATCGACGACGAAGAAACAGAAATTCCCGTTACCGTCGGGTTGCGCACATCAACACACGCGGAAATTTCTTCAAGAATGCCGGGCGGCGGAAGAATGATTATTCGCGGAGAAGGCGGCGATATGCCGAGCATGGGCGAACGCCCCGAAGGAATGGAAATGCCGCAATTCGACGGAGAAATGCCGCAACGCGGACAAAGACGGGAGCTTCCCGAAGGCGCGGAAATGCCGCAACGCGGAGAAATGCCGGAAGGAATGGAGCTTCCCGAAGGCATGACAATCCCCGAAGGCGGCGAGATGTTCGTCATGGAACTGCCCGACGGCTTTGAAATGCCGGTCACGCAATTTGTCGAACTGGAAGAAGGAATGCAAATTCTGACGCGAGCATCCGAAGCGGCGGCAAACGGCGGCGGAATGCCTGCGGGCACAATGCAGTTCGGACCGGGCGGCGGCGGAAACATGGGCGTTATGACAATGCCCGCGGGCGACGGAGGCGGCGCGGTTCGCTTTCAAAGCGGGGGCGGTGGTCGTTAATGCTTGAGCTGAATGATATCGTAAAAAAATATTTTATCGGCGAACCGAACGAGCTGACCGTTCTCAAAGGGTTGAATTTAACCATCAGCGAAGGCGAGTTGGTTTCGATTGTCGGACAATCCGGCTCGGGAAAATCGACGCTGATGAATATTATGGGCGCGCTTGACAGCCCGACAGAAGGCAGTTATGTACTTGACGGCGTAGATGTTTCGGGAATGCGCGACAATCAATTATCGGCGATTCGCAATCAAAAAATAGGATTCGTTTTTCAAACTTTCAATTTAATTCCGCGGACGACCGCGCTTTCCAATGTAGAATTGCCTTTGTTTTACAGGGGTGATTCGAAGCGGAAACGCAGCGAAAAAGCTAAGGAACTGCTCAAAATGGTGGAAATGGACGACAGAATGCTCCATATGCCGAACGAGCTTTCCGGTGGACAGAAACAGCGCGTAGCAATAGCGCGGTCGCTTGCAAACAACCCGTCGATAATTTTAGCGGACGAACCGACGGGCGCATTGGACACAAAAACAGGCAATCTTGTAATTGATATTTTCAAAAAAATAAATCGCGAACAAGGTAAGACTGTAATTATAATTACTCACAACGAAGAAATCGCAAAACAAACCAATCGCATTATCACATTAAGAGACGGCGAAATAATTTCGGATTCTCTAAACGAGAGGATGTCGGCGTAATGGCTTGGGAAAATCTGTTATTGGCATTATCGTCGCTTCTTTCAAATAAAATGCGTTCGCTGCTCACAATGCTCGGCATCATTATCGGAATCGCGTCGATTATCACAATCGTAATAATCGGCGACGCGCTTTCCGCGTCCGTAGAAGACGGACTCTCAGGACTCGGCGGAAACACGATTCGTGTATTTGTCCAAGAAAGAAGCACACAGCAGGGCGGCATGATGATGATGGGCGGCCCCGGCGGCGGCGGAATGATGATGACGCGCGGTTCGCGCTCGGGCAGGCAAACTGAATCAAAGGATTTAATTTCCGACGAAATGATTGCCGACCTTCGCGCGCATTTCGGCAGCCAAGTTGCCGGCGTTTCGTTAAGCCATTCGCTCGGAAGCGCGGAAGCACGCGACCTTGCGCTTTCTTCCAATGTAAATGTCTACGGCGTAAACGTGGATTATTTTCTTGAAAATTCCGTTGAATTATTACACGGTCGTCTAATCTCCGACGAAGACGAAATGGAGCAAGTCGCGGTCGTTTCCGACAAGCTTACAGACACGATGTTCGGCTTCGGGGTTGACCCAATCGGTCAACAGGTGCGAGTCTATCGCCCCACCACAATCGAAATCTACACCATCATCGGCGTATACAAATACGAACAAAGCTCCTTTTCAATGATGTCCGCCGAAGAAACCCCAACCGACCTCTACATTCCGCTTTCCACCGCAATGGTCGGCATTATGGAAAAAAATCATTCGAATATCTCCGTAATCGGCGCGGCAAACACAGACATTCGCGCACTTACAACATCACTCGAAAACTACCTCGCGGGCGTTTACGCAACAAATGAATTCTTCCAAGCCTCCGTCATGAACATGTCCTCAATCCTCGATACAATTACCTCCACCCTCGGTCAAATCTCCTTCGCCATAGCCGTAATAGCAGGCATCTCCCTCGTAGTCGGCGGCATCGGAGTAATGAACATCATGCTCGTCTCCGTCACCGAACGAACGCGCGAAATCGGTACACGAAAAGCTCTCGGCGCTAAAAATTTCCACATCCGCATCCAGTTCGTCGTCGAGGCCTTAATCGTCACCCTAATCGGCGGAATCATCGGCATGATTCTCGGCGTCATATTCGGCGCAATCGCCACAAGTCTTTTCGACGTTCGCCTCGTCGTCTCACCCTTTGTCATCATCGGAAGTATGCTGTTCTCCATGGCAATAGGCGTATTTTTCGGTCTTTACCCCGCAAACAAAGCCGCCAAACTCGACCCGATTGAAGCACTGCGTTACGAGTAATTTTATAAAAACATCGCCATATAGAGGGGCAGACTGATTAAATCGTCTGTCCCTCCTGTGTTTTTTGCTCACAGCCGTGGAAAGCAATATATAACACTAAAAAGGCTGTTCACGTGTTGAACAACCCTTTTTCGTTAAATATCATTCACCAAAACACTGTCGGTGACGCAGTCTACCAAAATAATATCGTCGCCGATTTTATTTATTTTGTCCCAAGGTATGCGGTATTCTTGGTCGCGGCCGAAGACGCCGAAAACGCGGCCCGGACCGGGGACGATGAGGGCGGTTATTTTTCCTTTTACGATATCAAGTTCGAGGTCGCTTACGAAGCCGTAACGCGCACCGTCTTTGATGTTTACGATTTCTTTTTGGCGCAAGTCATACATTCTGGGCATGATTTTCCCCCTAGAAGAATTTACCTATTATTAAATAATCCAACAGAATCAACGCCGCCAAAGCCCACACATAGTATGAAAAATATCGAAGTTTTGCGGCTTTGATGAGTTTGAGCATAAGTTTAATTGAAGCGTAGCCGACTGCGGCGGAAACAACGAAGCCGATGAGCATCGGCACGACGCCGACTGCGGCGGAACTTTCCGAGGGTTCGCGAATCAGCGTGAAGGCTTCAAGCGTACCCGCGCCGGCGATTGCGATTATTGCGAGCATGAATGAAAATTTCGCGGCGGCTTCGCGATTGATTCCGCGCGAGAGTGCGCCCGTGATTGTCATGCCCGAGCGTGAAATTCCGGGTGGAAGCGCGAGTGCTTGCAAGCATCCGATGATGAGGGCGTCTTTATACGTGATATCTTCTTCGGATTTTTTCCCTTCAGCGAAGCGGTCTGCAAACAGCAGCAAAAATCCCGTCAGTGTGAACGCCGCGGCAAGCCAGATTCCGGTTTGCAGATATTCGATTACGTCGCGAAGGAAGAAGCCGGCAAAAACCACTGGCAGAGTTCCGACGATTAATAAGTACGTCATTTTCGAAAACGGTTTTTTGATTATTTCGAAAATGTCTTTCCAAAATACAATGATAATCGCGACAAGCGTTCCTACATGAAGAACGATGTCAAATGTAAGCGCGGGTTCTTCCATTCCGAAAACGCGTTGCAAAACCACCAAATGCCCCGAAGAACTTACGGGAAGAAATTCCGCAATTCCTTGGACGATTCCGAGGAAAATCGCCTGTAAAATGTCCATATGTCGCTCCTAAGAAACCACGTCACCGCAGGCTTGACGGTTTCGTTTATTTTTTCATGTTGATGCCCAGTATTCCGCCAAGCCCGCCGCCTGCGACGCCGAGCACGCAAACCATTGCGGTGCGCATGTCAACGGAAAACGTCGGCAATACAACAATCATTATCGCCGCCATAATAAGTACATAAACCAAGCCGGCAATCATGCCCCAAGCCCAGCCGCGTGTTTCCGCGCCGCGCGCGGCGTCAAAGCCCGCAATCATCACCGAAAGCACCGTCGAAACCGCAACAACCGTCGGCAGACTGCGCTCGCTTACATTCGTGTAAGTAATCAGCATTGCATAACCGAGAAAAACAATCGCCGTAATGGCATATGCCATGCAAACTCCGATAGTCAGGTGTTTAATTTGGTTTTTAGTAATTGCCATTTAAATTTCCCCTTTTTTGAGTTTGTAAACTATACGCAAAAAAGTGGGAAATATTCCTAATTTATAGCCCAACCTACGGGCAAATTATTTTTTAAACGACCGTCAACCAATCGCGCCCAACCGAGCGGAAGATTTTCGTGGCAAATTAAAATCCATGGTTTTATGTGCGAGAATTCTTTTTCGCAGAATAACGATTCGCCGCGCAAATATTTATCCGCGTCTTCGGAAGAAAGCTCGACGGAATAACGCGTGTGTTCTTTGCGTAGCCCCATCGCAAGCGCGTGACCGGGAACGAAGCGTTCGTTTTTGCATTCACCCAAGTTCAAACCGCTTCGCGCAACGCGCAAGCCGCGCAAATCCATCGGAACCGATTGCAAATAAAGATTGATTCCGTGCTTGTCAAAATGACCTTGCAAATCCATATCCAAAAATTCGTCGCAAAATTTTTTGAATTCTTTTGGCGGCGGAGTTTCGGCGGCCAAAGATTCTTTTCTCCAATTTCCGCCGACGTCTTTTTCCAGCATTGCAATAAAATGCCCTTCGCCCGCGTGCAAATGCGGCCAAATTCTTGCGGTTTGCGGTAAATCGCAAAGACCCGGCGCAACGCCGAGCGCGGCATGGTCGATTTCAATAATTTTAAAAAACGGGTGAATTTTCATAAAATTTTTTATTGTTTCTTCGTTTTCGATTGTGTTGAATGTGCAGGTTGAGTAAACGATTCGTCCGCCGGGTTTTAACATCCGCGCCGCGTAGCGAAGAATTTCCGCCTGCATCGCCGCGCAGGCTTCGGGTTTGTTTGCGGTATATGCTTTCAGCGAATCCGCGTCGCGCCGAAACATTCCCTCGCCCGAACACGGCGCGTCCACCAAAATTCTGTCGAAAAACGCAGGGAAACGTTCCGCGATTCTTCGCGGCTGCTCGGTTAAGACTACTGCGTTCGTTACGCCCGCGCGTTCCAAATTTTTTACAAGCGCGCGGCTTCGCGTCGCGCTTGCGTCGTTTGATACAAGTAAACCCTTGCCCTGCAAATGCCCCGCAATCTGCACGGATTTTCCGCCCGGCGCGGCACATAAATCCAAAACGTGCATCCCCGGTTCTGCGCCAAGCACTTCTGCGGGACACATCGCGCTCGGCTCCTGAATATAAAATAATCCCGCATGATATTCGATGCTTTTCGCGGGTCGCTCGTCATTCGAATAAACAAATCCCGTTTTGCACCACGGCACCCTTTGGAAACCGTCATTGCGGGCTTGACCCGACCCCTCTGCCTTCAGCAAATTATAACGAATCCCGCGCAACGATTCCTTCTCATAAGAATTTAAAAATAAAAGAAACTCTTGTTCATCAAGAATTTCTTTTATGCGATTTAAAAAATTTTCCGGCAGAGAAATCATAGCGGCGACTCCGCTTTCCATTTTGCGATTAACGCGGTTAAATCCTGTGCGCCTTCGTCGCCGTTTTCGCGGCTGCGCACCGCGACTTTGTTTTCTTCGGCTTCCTTGTCGCCGATGATTAGCATTATCGGAATACGCGAGAGCTGTGCTTCACGAATTTTAAAGCCCATTTTTTCGTTTCGAGTATCGCATTCGGCGCGGAAGTCGGCGGCATTTAGTTCGTCAAGAACTTTTTGCGCGGCTTCGTGATGGCGTTCGGCAATCGGAATTACGATAATTTGCACGGGCGTAAGCCAAAACGGAAACCAACCCGCGCAGTGTTCGGTGAGAATTGCGATAAAGCGTTCGATGCTGCCGAAGCACGCGCGATGAATCATAACAGGGCGATGTTTCGCGCCGTCCGCGCCGACATAGGTTAGGTCGAAGCGCTCGGGCATTTGCATATCGCATTGAATCGTCCCGCATTGGAAACTGCGCCCCATGCTGTCTTGTATATGAAAATCAATTTTAGGACCGTAAAACGCGCCGTCGCCCTCGTTCACAATGTACGGACGCTGTAATTCGTCTAAAGCCTCGCGAAGATAATTCGTTGCGAGTTCCCATTCTTCGTCCGTGCCGATGCGAGTTTCCGGTTTCGTCGAAAGCCCGTATTTAAAATCCTTCAGCCCGAACGCTGCGTAAACTTCTTCATATAATTTTATTACACCTTTGATTTCGTCCTTCAACTGGTCGATTGTCATGTAAATATGTGCGTCGTCCTGTGTGAAAAGCCGTGCGCGCGCAAGCCCGTGCAACGTACCCGATTTTTCCGCGCGGTGAATTATTCCGAGTTCTGCCATTCGCAAAGGAAACTCTTTGTAAGAATGCAAGTCCAAATTGTACAAAAGCATTCCGCCGGGGCAGTTCATCGGCTTGATAAAATATTCCAACTCGTCAATCGAAACGCCGTACATATCGTCGCGATATTTTTCATAATGACCGGAACGCTTCCATAAATCGCCGTTTAACATTATCGGCGTCGAAATTTCTTGATAACCGTATTTATTGTGAATCTTGCGCCAGTATTCGATTAATTTATTTTTTATAATTAAACCCTTCGGTAAATAAAACGGAAAACCCGGTCCTTCTTCCATAAACGCAAATAATTTCATTTCCTTGCCGATTTTGCGATGGTCGCGCTTTTTCGCTTCTTCGATTCGTTCCAAGTGAGCCGCAAGCTCGTCCTTCGAAAAAAACGCCGTTCCGTAAATTCGCGAAAGCATTGTGTTTTTTTCATCGCCGCGCCAATACGCACCCGCTACCGATTGCAGCTTAAACGCCTTTACCGCACCCGTTTTCGGCATATGCGGTCCCGCGCAGAGGTCGGTGAATTCACCTTGCTTATAAAACGACGCTTCTTCTATCAAGCCTTCAAGCAGCTCGCGTTTGTACGGCTCGTTCTGCTCGTCCGCATACGCAAACGCTTCGTCGCGGCTCATCGTGAACTGCTCAATCACCAAATTCTGCTTGACGATTTTCTTCATTTCCTTTTCAATTGCTTCAACGTCCTGCGGCGTAAACGGCGTTTCCGTTTCGAAATCATAATAAAACCCGTCCGCAATCGACGGTCCTATCGCCAGCTTCGTTTTCGGAAATAACCGCTTCACCGCCTGCGCCAAAATATGCGCCGCTGTATGCCGTAATGTGCTTAAATCTTGTTCATGCATTGTGTTTCCTCCTTATTTTCTTGAGCGATTTCTTCTATAACCTCTTTGATTTCTGTAATCAATTCCGCCTCGGACGGTAAATAGAGCTGATACTTGCTTGCAAGAATATTGTTTTTTTCCGGCAAAGAATATTTAACAACCGTATTATTTTTATCGGCGCAAAGCAGTATACCTACGGTTGGGTTTTCGTCCGGCAGCTTTTCCGCACGGTCAAAATAATTTACATACATCTGGAGCTGTCCTAAATCGGCATGGGTTATTTTATATGTTTTTATTTCAATTATAACAAAACAGCGAAGCAGACGATTGTAAAATACCAAGTCCGCAAAGAATTCATCATCTTCCAATAAAATCCGTTTTTGCCGCGCCACAAACGAAAATCCGTTTCCGAGTTCCAACAAGAATTCCTGTAAATGCTGTATTATTGCACCTTCAAGGTCTTTTTCATAGTATTCGGGCTGACGCTTCAATCCCAAAAATTCAAGAAACATCGGGTCTTTTATAATTTCTGTAGGTTTTTCGGGAATTCGCTGCTTTCTTGCAACCGCAAGCACGGCTTCTTTATCATTGCTTAAAAGTAGCCGCTCAAAAAGAGACGAATTTATCTGTCGTTCCAATTCGCGCCCCGTCCATGCGTTGTTTATTGCTTCAAGTTCGTAATATTCACGTTTATTGTCGTCATCAATGGCGATTAACAACCTATACTGATACCAGTTGAATTGTGTCCGCAGTGCGGACACAATTGGATATGTGTAATAAAATTGACGCGCTCGCCATAATTGACGAGTTCCAAAACCGCTTCCAAACTGAGGCATTATTTCCTTTGCCAAATTTTTTATTAAATATGCACCATATTCGGCGCGGTTT
>JAIRVD010000024.1 GCA_031254075.1 Clostridiales bacterium | reverse complement strand
GTTACAACCGTATCCACAACTTGCCCGCTTACAGTCAGCTCCGACGTTAACTCATAAAGCTCGGGGCTTTCAATATCCCAAAGACGCGGGTTTTCTACTTCCGTTCCAATGCTGTGCCGAACTTCGTATTCCTGCCCGGCGGACTCAACTTCCGCATCAATTTCTACGCGCCACGTTCCGCCGTCTGATTTGCGTGTCGAAACATAAATCCCGTCCTGCTTGAAATGTGCGGCATTTTTGCGAACAAGCCAACAATCGCGATAAATTCCCGCGCCGCTGTACCAACGCGTGTTCGGCGATTCGTAGTTTACCTTCATCAGAATTTCATTTTCGCCCGCTTTCAAAAATTCCGTAATCTCATGCGAAAACGCAGTGTACCCGTTTTTCCATTCGCCGGCTTTCGCGCCGTTTACATACACACATGAATCCTGATAAACACCGTCGAAACGCAAAAAAATTCGCTCGCCGTTTTTAAATTCGTCGGGCAAAAATTTTTTTCTGTAACAACCCACGCCATCCTTATATAAATTTCTTGCGTCTTTTATCAGCCAATCATGCGGAAGCGTCACAGGCTGCCAATCCACCGCACCTTCCATCATAAACTCCCAACCGCAATTAAATTTTTCCATTTAAAAAACCCCCTCTATTTAAAATTGTTCGGTACAATCAGCGAAAGTGCGCCTTTTTCGCAAGTTATACTAAGCGGCATTTTCGGGCCGGGTTCGCCGTCTACGTCGGTGTCGATTTTGTCTGTGCCGAGATGTTCAACTTTAATTGAAGACTCATGTGAAAACAGAATTCTGTGGTCTTCAAGATGTCCGCCTGCCAAAATTTTCGGGAACAGCCCGGCGATATCTTTCATCGGCATATAGCGAAACGCAACGAAATCGAGCAAGCCGTCGGTTATTGACGCGTTCGGCGAAATTTTATGAAAACCGCCGCATCCGCCGCTGTTAAGCAGCAGGAACAACGCAAATTCATCTTCGATTGTTGCGGACGGCGTAGTTATTCGCAATTTCAGCGGCGTGATATTCGGCAACTGACCGAGTCCCTTTATATAGTAGGCAAGCTTTCCGAAAATGCTTTTAAAAACCGTGTCGTTTGACATGGAATGTGAAATATTTATAAAAAGCCCGCCGCCGCAAACATTGTTAAAATATTGCCCGTTCGCGCAGCCGAGGTCGGCGGAAATGATTCGCCCGTTAGCAATGGTTTCGGCACAGCCGCGCGGGTCCTTAGGCATGTCCAAAAACGACGCAAAATCATTTGCCGTACCCGCCGGAATTATTCCGAGCGGCGATTCTTTTTCATGCCGTTTCATCGCGTTGATAACCATGTTTATCGTGCCGTCGCCGCCCGCTGCAACGATTCGGTCATCGTTCTTCACATCCTTAATTACCGCGTTAATTCCGTCCTCCGTCGTAATTCGCGTGATACTTGTCAAATATCCCGCGTCAAAAAAAATTTCCGCACAGGAATCCAATGCATCTTTAAAACGCCTGTCGCCGGAAAACGGATTGTATATCAATTGAATTTTTTTCATAGATGTCGCTCCCTTGTAAAGCGAATCATATAACAAAAGCCACTTCGCGAGAAGTGGCTTTCGGTAAAATTTTCAAGAAAGATTATTTTTCATCTGCGGAAACATGGGTTTGACACCGCCCCGTAAAAACCGCGCCTTCGTCTACGACAAGAACAGAGGTAAGCACATCGCCCGTAACATCGGCGGTTGCGGCAAGGTGAATTGCGTTGCGGCATTGAACATTGCCGAAAATACGTCCCGCGACGCGCGCGGAGCCTGCGTTTATATGACCGTCAACGCGACCTGTTTCGCTGATGTTCAACAAGCCCTCGATGTCGATGTCGCCGATAACGGTGCCGTCTATGCGCATGGACTCCGATTCCGAGCAAGTGAATTTCGCCGCATGAATGGTAAATCCGTTTCCTATTACAGTGCTTGTAGGTTTGGTAAACTCGTCTTGAACACGTGCCATGTGTGGATATCCCCTCTAACTGTGATATTCGAGTAAAAACGAAACGGGGTTTACCGCCGAACCGTTTCTGATGACTTCGTAGTGCAAATGCGAACCCGTGCTTCGTCCGGTGCTTCCGACATATCCGATAATATCACCGCGTTCAACGCGTCTGCCCTCGCGAACGTTGTTGCGCGTGTTATGAGCATATTTCGTTGTGATGCCGTTTCCGTGGTCGATGACAACGGTGTTGCCGTAACCGTTTTGCCAGCCCGAAAACGTAACGGTTCCGCCGCCCGCTGCGCGAATCGCCGTCCCCTGCCTCGCGGGAATATCAATGCCGTTGTGATGTTCGCGTCCGCTTCCGCCGAACGGATTTCTGCGCCAACCATATCCCGAGCTGATTTGTCCGCTGACGGGCCAAATCGTCGGGTAGTTTAACAGATACGGCGACATTTTTTCATTATATTCATTGATGTTGTCCAACAGCCGGCGTTGAATTTCCAATTCGGTCAGCAAGCCGTCAAGCCTGCCGAGCAACTCATCCTCGGTCAGCGACGGCTGTGAATAACTCATTAAACTTACCGTCGGAACGGTTCGCGTTGCTTGCGGAGTTTCAACGCTCATCGATTCGCGAATATTTTCCTGCGCGTCTTCCATTAGGCTTATTAAACTCGCAACAGGCGGAATTATGCTTCGCGAGCTTAGATTATCCATAATATCTTGTCG
>JAIRVD010000009.1 GCA_031254075.1 Clostridiales bacterium | reverse complement strand
CGGGACATACTGCCGTACTTTTCCCGTTAAACGCGAGAGGCGACACTACGTTTACGCTTGCCTATCACAGCAATGTAAGCAGCGCGTTAGAGTCACAGCTTGCGCGTTCGCAGGTAATTGTCTGGACACCCGATGATATTCCCCCGATTTCGATTCCGAGTAATTTCAGAATTATAAAAGACGGTTCGCAGAGGCATTATTCTTTAACGCCGCAGTTCCCGCCGTATCAATGGTTCAACCACCCCGATGTAAACGACGATGAACGCGCCAACTGGGATACATGGGGACAGTATGTGGGCGATTTAAATTTCTGGGCGGAATGGGATATCGGAACGATTGAAGATATCGCGGAACTCGTTGACATTTCGGCTGACGGAAGCATCACCGTTAATTACACGATGGCACTTGCGCGTGCGCCCGATACAAACGATTCTTCATACGGCGATTATCTTAATGTAACGGCAAGAATTTTCCGCGACCCCGCGAATCCCGTTACCGGCGTAATGATGGTTGAATATTCAGCCGGATTCGTGAATAGACCCAATGTCGGCGGAAACCCGATTGTAAACAGCGCTCCGCAAGTGTTGCGATACAGGCTTAACCAACTTACCGGCGATACAATAAACTATGTAAGCATAAATATTTTAACGGACGCGGTTCATTTGTACCGACCGATTTCTCCGCCGCCGCCGTTTGTGCGCGACGATTTCCGTTTCCCGAATGTTTATTTCATGAACGCGCGTTTGATTTCATGGAACTATATAACCGGCTATGACCCCGTCACGGGAGACCCGATTCGTTCCGGTTCCGACCCTACGGGATTCGGTGTGCCGTCGCTGTTCGACTATATTGTAATCGACGATATTTCCGAACTTCAACCGCCCGCGCCCGCGAATGTTTCCGCTTCTGCCGACAGACGCCCCGAAACGGCTCCGTCAATAACGGTGGGTTATAATATTCCGCTTGAAGCATTGCGGACATATTTCCGCACGGGTTCGCCCGTCGCGTCGATGGTGACGGTAAATATTTATATTTCTCAATACGAAGACGCCGCAATGAACGCGTTCTTTAACGACGGCGTTTCGCTTGACCCCGATTCCAGAATAATGCGCGGCGATAATCCGAACCCGCCGTTTAATTCGCAAGTATACGAATACGATTGGACGCAATCGCCCGCGCCGGATGACCCCGCCGCGTTCGGCGAAGTTGACATGTCAGACCCGTCAGTGCGGCGTGTGCTTCGCGGAGAAAATCCCGATGTTCCGACAGGTGTTGTTCGTATTTCGAATATTCCCGTACTGCGCAACATGGCGACGCAAACCTCACCGCTCGGCACTCCGATTAACGCTCGGCTCGACGCGCCTCAGGCGGAGCTTCAAGCCGCCATGCGCGCATGGGATGAAATATTAAACCCGGGTACGACCAATCCGCCGTCGTCGTATACGCAACTTGTAAATCTGACAAACTTGGATGAAAACAAACAATATTATATTTTTGCGGATTTGGTTGTTCACAGATTCGTAAGCGAATCCGCGCTGAGTGTAACGGGCAACCCGAATGTTCTTGTGCCGTATCCCGGTGTAAGAGATGTTCATTCCGGATTAAGCAATGTTTCCGCCGACACAACCGTCGGCACGCCGAATGTTATTGACCCTGGGCTGGTAGGTCCGCCCGCGCCGGAAAATCTTCGCGCGCCGTCGGCACTGCGCGGGCAAACAGCCGCCACGCTTTTGTGGAACCCGATTTTCCCCGCGCTCGGTGAAGAGCAAAACGTTCGAATCGAATGGGAAATAATTCGCATTCGCGACGGCGTAAGAATGACGGATACGCAAATGTATTCGCGTAATGACAATTTAGCCGCGTTTTTCGCGAATGAAATTGATTCCGTCGAAAAAGCCGCGTGGATGACAGGAACCGAAGCCGACGGAAGCAGATATTTAATCGAAGTACCCGGCAGCGATAAAATCACGATGCCCGACGCGGAAGAACGTTATGAATTTGATTTTGACCATTTGACCGATATTTCGTTCCGCGACTTAACGCTTTCGCCGAATCAACTTTATTACTACTATGTGCGAACCGTTCGCATCGTTCGGCAAACAAACGAGCAACTCGGCATTGTCGAGTCGCGAAGCGTTTCGAATTGGGTTGAAGTTCCCGTTACGACATATCCCGTTTCGCCGCCGATTAATTTGAAACTTGAGGACGGGCAGGCGCTTCGTCCCGGAATGGATGTATTTACGCAAGTTCTCGTCAGTTGGGAGCATGACGATATGGCGCGCATTCTCGATGCGATGGGAACGGATTTCGAATTCCAATATCGTATTCGTGAAGCGGAAGGCCAGTGGAGAGAAATCACAACGGTTTCGCATCAGCAAATGACTGCCGCTAATCTTGACCCGCAGAATTCGCACAGAATCAGGTTCCTGCTTTCGGGTCTTGACCCCGGCGTGCCATATGAAATGCAGGTGCGTCTGAGAGATATAAATGCCGACGACTACTCGCTGTGGTCGAATGCGATTAATTTTGTTACGGATTTCGACCCGGATGATTTGGAGCTTGAGCGCGATGTCGGCAACTGGCTCGAATACATTCGCCGTCAATTGAATGAGCTTCTGCTTCGTCCGTATTGGTTCGCGCAGAACACCCCGACGAGCGGTATAATGGTAATTCGTCCCGATGATATTTTTGCTGGCATGATGCTTGATAATCCCGGCGCGCTTCCGCTGCCGAATACGGACACAAACAATAACGTAATTTATATTCCCGCGACCGTTATTAACACCGCGAATGAAAACCGAAGAAGCTTCTCGACACGTTTCAGCGATTTGGAAATTCTTTTCGCACCCGGTTTTATTAACCGCGACCACAACCAAGCCGTTATGGATATGATTCGAGCGGTTGAAGCGCGCGGTTCCGATTTGACGGATTTCTTCATTCGATTGGAAATCGGCAGAACGCCGATGTCGGCACTCTTTGATGTCCCCGCAATCACGCGCCAAACAAACGTAAGCGTTTCGCTTGTCGCGACAAACGACAAAATAAGAAGCATTTCGTCGTGGGACAGAAGCGTTGCAAACCGCGCGAGAGCAATCGTCGAAAATACGGTAAGCGACCCCGTAATGTCACAAAACATTCGCAATCTTCTGCGCGACAACACCACGCGCGAGGAAATGGTTGAATACTCAAACATCGTCGTAAGAAATGTTTCGAATCAAATCACGCAAATGGTTTCCGACGATTTAAGAACGACAGGCACAACGGGAATGCTTTCGAACACAACTCAAGTTGTTCGCGAGTTCAATGCCGCGATGCATCTCGTCGTTACGACGGCGACACCCGAAACTTCCGTTAACGCGTTCCGTCATCAAAACGGACAGTGGATTCCGCAAACAACATCCGAATATAACAGCGGCAGAGCGATTTCGTCCGGCTCGCCCGGAACATTCGCGTTCACCGGAAGAACAGTTTCAATTCCGGGCATCGAAGAAGTGCCGAGAGGTTCGACGGTTACGTCAATCGTCGCTCGCTTCGGGCTGGAAGACCTCTTCGGACCGAATGTTGACCTGCAGCGCAACGCAACCCGGCAAATGGTTATCGGTTCCGCCGCGCGAATCGCGGGCGCACCTCACGGTTCCGACCCGATGACTTGGGCAGCCGCAAACCTTAACGTAAATATGTCCTCGCGTAACGCAACCGGTCTCATCTCACGCCAAGAAGCAATCGCGGTAGTAATGTCCGTTTACGAACGACGCACCAACACAAACGTAAACACAATTCAAATACGCAACTTCCAAACAACCGCAGGGCTTCAGCTCGACCAACGCTACGCGCAAGCCGTTCGCGCCGCACACGAAGTCGGCATTCTCTCCGACGCAAACTACGACCCCGCAGGCGCGATTACGATAGGCGAGTTCTTAAACATGTTGGCGGAATTAACGACGAGAGTACCGTTCTGACGACAATGTAAAGTTGAAGATGAAAGAGGTATGCAGAGCAAAAACCGCTCTGCTGTTAAAGGAGTGCTTTTATGAAAAAACATCTGACAATTTTATTGGTGATAATTTTATTCGTCGGGATTTTTCCGGCGGAAGTTTTTGCGCCGCCGGGCGGTACGCCGTCTCGCGGCGGTCAGGTTCCGAGGTTGCAGGCTCCCGTTTCCGACCCGCGCATGATTGTTACGGGTACAAACGGAAATATGCGTACATTCAGGATTGACTGGGACAGACCGGGGCTTTCGCATAATACGTATAATTCCGGTTTGGCAATGGATGAGCTTTATAATACCCCGCCCACTCTTGAGACATCGCCGACTTGGTTTGCGTGGACGCATTATCCGATTGAGTATCGAATTCAATTCAGAAACGCGACGAGGAACGAGCGTTGGAATGAAACGGTTGACCCGTTTACATTTAACACGAATTTGAGTCAGCAGCCCGAGCCGTTTGTGCAAAGGCTGAACACAACACTTACAAGAACAATGCGTCAAAGCAGTCTGTATCAGATACAGGTGTTGCCCTACAATGAAGTTCCGCGGCTTGATTTAATACCGACAGGTAATCCGCTTGCGCCGTCGCGGCGTACAATCGCGCGGGTTCAGGCTCCGATTGACGAAAATCATGTTCCGGGTCAAAGAGATATTATTTATTTGACGGATGTTCAAATAGATATGCAAAACACATACGGGCATGGAAATTCGATTACTGTCGAATGGTTTAACCCGACGTTTAACGGTTTAAATGTTTTCGACGAATGGATAGTTTCATTTATGGAATTCGACCAAACCGACCCGAACCGTTCGATTGAACAGCATGGTGTTACGCGCGTTGTTCCGATTTCGGAAATAGATGTGCTGCCGGGCGGACGTTTGAGATATACGGTTTCGCATGTGGAAATAGTTCCGATGAGACTGTACAACGTAAGCGTTGAACCAAGGCGCATGGGCAGACGCATTCGTCCGATTGTTGAAGAAGAAAGCAATCCGCGCGAGCCGTTCGCGATGCCGGACGGAAAACTTTACAACTTTGCGTTTTCTCCCGTTTCGGCGATGGAATTCCGCACGACAAGTCCTGTTCTTATGACGCCCGAACTTCATTTGGAAATAATCGGAGCGGATTTGGTTCGTCTTTGGTGGGCGCGTTTTGAAGGAATCGCGGGCGAAATTGAAAGAATTGAATTGGAAGAATGGTATCCGCAAATTTACGGACGCGACGACCCTTATGCCGATATGAGCGACCGCGTAAGAATTTTAACGACAATCGAAGGACATGTAAACATTGCGAATATGACGGAATTAATTCTCGGTCCGAACTTTCCGCGGGATGTTCGTGCGTTTACGCTTGCAATCTATGTAAAGGGCGCGACAGACCCTGCGGTACGCACGAATCCGGTTCTGTACGACCCGACATATGTTGATTTCGCGCCGTATCGTCCGGAAATTATCGAATTGGGCGCGCAGGTTATCAGCCCGACAATGGGCGTACTGAGTCCGTTGCAATTTCAAGCGTTTACGCGCGCGCCGTATGTATTGGAAGAAGAGCCGCTTGTAAATCAACTGCCGCACTCGGAATACAATCCCGCCGGAACAACAACGCCGCGCATTATTGATTTGCAGGTTTTATATGAAATTTATGTTGCGGATTCGTGGGAAACATTGGAGATGATGACAGAGCCGCTGATTATTCGCGACCCTGCGGCATTGCGATTGGTTCGGCATCAAAGTAATTTGAACGTAGTTCCGCCCGCGTATGACCCGTCGTGGGTTTTGACCGAGCCGATTACGGAATTTTATATACGCACGGAAACGGGACTTGAACGCAGAACAATCGAAGGCAACAGAGTTTATTATGTAAAATTACGCGCCGTTCGCGACGACCCGGGTAATCAATCATCATTGTGGGCATACGGCTCGGTGTTTATGCCGCCGTTTGACGGAATCCCCGCGATTCCCGAAATGATTTCCGCTCCGCCGATTACGATTACAGACCAACGCGACACAGAAATTGATATCGCGTGGCCGCTTCGTTATTTGGAAATCGAACAGCCGCGAGCGACGGATTATCGTGATATTTGGCATTCGATGGTCGGTGTAACGCCGAACGGAAGAGTGATTTACGGACGTTCTGCCGAACAAATTACGAACGCGGAGGACTATCGCGATAACATTGACGGCACTCCGCGATATGCGATTCTTAATAATTTGCTTCCTCCGAGAGATTTGAATTCGTTGCTGGGCGAAGGGCAGCTTCCGTTGGATTTAACAAGCCCGTCGCAGGTCGGTGCGTTCCTGCAGGGACCCGCGATGCTTGCGGTAAATAATTTCCTTACGGGGCTCGGCGCGGACACAACGACGACGCCAACCGCGTTGCGCATTCAAAACATGGTCGGCAAGCAATATGAAATTCATGTCGTCGAATACGATTATATGATGGCGACGGGTTCGATGTACGCAATCAATGACGAAGACCCGTTTGAAATTTATCGCGCGATGTTTTTGCAAAACCCGACGATTCAAAATATGTGGGAACGAATTACGCCTACCATTGCCGCCGGAATGGGCTCGTATACGGTAAGCTCCGCCCACGCGCCGAACAGAGGCGCACTGCGCCCGAATAAGAATTATGTAATTTTCATACGACCTTATGAAATGACAAGCGAAGGTTTGAAAGTTTCGTATTACCCGACATTCGTTGTCGGCGGAACCGTTACGCACGGCATACGTCCCATTCCCGACCCGACTACGCCCGTGCTGTTCCCCGTGGAAGAATTTATTACCGATTCGTCAATCGGCGTGCGCTGGCGCGTTCAGGATAATGTGGGATTCGAATTAGACCTTTCCGAACGTATGCCTGAATATCCGAACAGCGGATTTTTGCTTCCGCCGCCGCTCACGACGCAGGCAGAAATCGACGAAGCACTCAATGACCCGGATATTCCGTTTGAGATTCGCACTATGGTTCAAAACGGCGTTGAAGTTCCGTTCTACTTCCTGCGAATCGACGGGCTGTTCCCCGATACTACTTACTATGTATGGGCATATGCGTACGGCTTGGACGAAAACGGCGAGGTTGCTACGAATCCGTCGCAACCGTCGAACCCTGTTGACATGCGCACATTAGATATTTTGCCGCCGCGTCCGCCGTCGATTGCACCCGCACCCTCTTCGCTACTGAATATTTATAACAGATTAAACGACACCGAATACAAGGCTGACGAACCCACAGCGTTAAACATTCTTCTTACAAGAATTTTCGCCGATATGGAAACAGGCGCGGAACGCGCGGAATCGGGAACGGCTTCGGGCGGACCGGTTGAGCCGATTAATCTGCCTACCGATGTGTACAGCCGTCTTCATATTCTACGTTTCACGGAATTAGTCGCGAATAAACCGTATTTCGTTCGCGCGAGAACAATTTTGACTGTTCAGCGCAGCGGCGCAGTCGGCGGCCCCGTCGAAAAAACATACAGCTATGAAATTCAGGTTGCAAACAACGAAGATTTCCTTGACCCGATTATTTATGTAATTCCGACCGCGCCCGAAGTTAACGAAAACAGCGTGAACGTAAGACGCGCCGTTTCCGAATGGGTTTGGTTTGAAATCTCCACGGGACGCAGTGCCGACGAATATGACGGTCCGCACGACCCCGA
Source organism: Clostridiales bacterium (assembly GCA_031254075.1). Lineage (GTDB taxonomy): Bacteria > Bacillota > Clostridia > Lachnospirales > WQUN01 > WQVC01. Next base: position 9,299 of record JAIRVD010000009.1, on the reverse strand, counting down.
GCAATATCCGCTGCCCGACCAAGATTGGGAAATCACCTACGACCCGCTTACACAAACACTGACATGGCGTTTCCGCACAAACCGAACCGACTCGGACGGAAATTTAGACCAAAATGTTGACCAGCGTTTTATTTCGCGCTTAATCAGCGAGCAAACATTCGTTTACGATATTGATATGTCGCAATACCAAGGCAACCCGATTACAAACCGTGTCGTTGAAATTCCCAAATCAATTATCGGCGCGTTCGATGAACGTTTAATCACATTCCGCGTTTTAACGGGCGATATAACCTATTCGGTTCCGCCGCGTGCGTTCGACACCGCAGCCGTTCGCGATTTGCAACTCGCGCCGCGCGATTTCTTCCGCGTTAATTTAAACGGCAATCCGCAAAACATGCCCGAGCTTACGACAAACACGAGCTTCTCAACCGTTCCGCAGCGTTTGTCCGTAACCGCGCACACGGGAATGCGTCAAATCACAATGGAAACCTTCGCGGCACCGCTTGACATCGTGCTTTCTGTTGACAATAATCTTACACCTGTCGGCGTAAACACAGGCCTCTACCAAAGCGGCTCTAACATCAGCGGTTGGCAGGACATGAACGCGCAATTCACCTTCGGCGCAAACAACATCGCCGCGCAAACACAACGCCCCGCGACCTTCGCGGGAATCACACGCAACGCGCCGCCTTCCGCCGTTCAAGACCCGTCGATGGAACGCGTAACCTCACGCCTTAATATCACTGACCTCACATCCTACGAACCGTCACGACAAGTCACCGCAAACGAATTCAATAACATCGTCAACGCAATCGTTCGCAATAACTCCACCGTCACCATCGGCGCAAATCTTTCCGCCGACCACGCAAACGCGCTTTCACGCGCACGCTTATACGCCACCGACCTCAATCTCGAAACCGCTCTTGACATCATGGTTCGTCTCTACGAAAACAAAACTCAGCAAATCCTCACCCCAAAGACACCAGCTTCGTCAATCCCCGGTCTGCAAAACGCAACACCCTCAACACATAACAACCTTCGCATCGCCGCAGACCTCGGCTTCATAACGGGTCCGCTCGAACCCAACGCACGCCTGACCATGGGCGAGTTGATGAATATGGTTGATATCATTATTCAGGACGCGGGGATGTAGAACGATAAATTTTAAAAACCTCGGGGGGGGAGAAAATTTTTCCCCCCGAGGTTTTTGTTTTCCACCCGTGCGAGTCCGTGTTAAAATTCTTTTTAAACACAAAAATACGATAAGGAGATAAAAATATGCCCGGTTTGTTCAACGAACGAGAAAAAATGCTTGAGGCTATGCTGTTTGCGTTTGGGGGGAGTGTGCCTGTCGGGAAGTTGGCGGAGGCGCTTGGTTGTGATATTCCTATGGCTCGGAATTTGCTTGGGAAGATGGCGGATACATATTTAAGTGAGGGCGCGGGGATTTTGTTGCGTGAGGTTGAGGATAATTGGTGTTTATGTACGAATCCTGAGTATTATCCTGTTGTGCAGAATTTGTTGAAGATTAAGCCGAGGCGGGCGTTGAGTCGGACGGTGCTTGAGACATTGGCTATTGTGGCGTTCAAGCAGCCCGTTACGAAGGCTGTGATTGAGAATATAAGAGGGGTTAATTGTGACCATGGAGTTAATCGGTTGTTGGAATACGGTTTGATTAAAGAGGTTGGGCGTTTGGACGCGCCGGGTCGTCCGATTCTTTTTGGCACAACGGAGGAATTTTTGTTATTTTATGGCTTACGAAGTGTTGAAGAATTGTGTAATAATTCGGTGTTAAAAGAGGTTTAATAGTTGGAGGAAACGCATGATAATTCTTTTGTCTTTCGAGACCGAGGCGGAGAAAGATAAGTTTGAATATGTATATGAAAAATACAAGCGGCTGATGTGGCGAAAGGCGTTTGATATTTTGAAGGATTATTCTCTTGCGGAGGACGCGGTAAGCGAGGCGTTTATACGGGTTTATCGGCATTTTCACCGAATAAATTTGCCTGACTCGGGGCAGACCGCGTCGTTTCTTGTAACGATTGTGAAGAATATTGCGATAAATTTGTATCACAAAAGGAATAAAACGCTGCCGACGGATTTTGATGAGTTTGAGCAGGCGTCCGATTTTAACTTGGAGGAATCCGTTGCGTCGAAGGACGAAACCGAACGCGCGGTAAAACTCGTTGACAATTTGAGCGAAGAATTGCGTGCGGTATTTTTGTTAAAATACGCGCATGATTTACCGCACAAAGAAATAGGAAGAATATTGGATATAAGCGAAAATAATGTAACCGTGCGGTTACACAGAGCGAAAAAGAAATTGGCGGATATGGCAAAGGAGGTGCGGCAGGCATGAATAATTCTGAAAATTTCTATAAGCGGCTTGCCGCGGACTATGTACTTGCAAAAAGTGCGGAACTCTCGCGCGAGCTTTCGGAATGTGCAAGCGAACCCGCCGTTGATGAAATGACCACTGCACTCAAGCGTATCGACGCGAAGCTTCACGCCGCGATTCTGCGCGAAAAAGAAACCGTTCGGCGCAAACGTTTTGTTACATGGGGCGCATTGGCGGCATCGTTTTTATTTGTTGTATTTGCCGTTTCGCTGGTGTCAAATCTTCCACGAAATATTATTAACGAATCTGCACCAGGCCGAATGGCAACGGATACAGCGGCACCCGCAAACGGGCAAAACGGTGGCGATACAGGCAACGAACATATCCTCGGAGTGGCGGAAGCGCCGGAAGCACCGCCTCCTTCAGAATCCACAGCGGAAGAATCGGAAGCCGATACCGACCCCGCGGAAATTCCGCCGCTTCTCGTGCATCTTTCATTGTTCGCGCCCGACGGCTGGCAAACCACTTTCATAGATTATGACGGCGACATCGCAATCTACCATTTGCAAAGCTCCACAGGAAACCGCGTTGCCGTCCTCGCCGGCGAACCAATCTACGACCCCGACGGCGGCGAATTCCGCGAAATTTTCATTAACAATACCCCCGCGTACATGCGCGTCGAAAGCACCTACAGCATTCTCTTCTTCGAAAGAAACGGCTTACAGCTAATCCTTTCAACTGATTATGAATACGAAGATTTAATTACGCTTGCGGAGTTTTGGATTTAACACCTTTCCAATACGGTTGCAATACCCATACCTCCGCCGACGCATAAAGCGGCAAGCCCGTTTTTTGCTTTTCGCCTGTGCATTTCGTGAAGCAAGGTTACAATAATTCTTGCACCGGATGCACCAACGGGGTGTCCCAAAGCAATTGCACCCCCGTTCACGTTTACTTTTGTCATGTCCAAGTTTAAATCTTTTGTAACTGCAAGTGACTGAGCCGCAAAGGCTTCGTTTAGTTCGATTAAATCTAAATCGGAAACGTTGAGTCCTGCTTTTTTCAGCGCGTTTTTACTTGCTTTAACAGGACCAACGCCCATAATGCTTGGGTCAACTCCTGCTTGCCCCCATCCTGTGAGTTTTGCTGTTGGGACCAAGCAGTGTTTTCTAACCGCATCGCCGGAAGCAATAAGAATTGCCGCCGCGCCGTCATTTATTCCGGATGAATTTCCTGCCGTTACCATTCCATCGGATTTGCGGAATGCGGGTTTTAGTTTGGCAAGTTTTTCCGCGCTCACTTCAGGACGGATGTATTCATCCGATTCAAATGTCTCGACGGGAACAATTTCGTCTTTAAATTTTCCTGCGGCATTGGCTTCTGCCGCTTTAGTTTGGGACGACAACGCAAATTCATCCAGTTCTTCACGGGTAAATCCCCGATTGTCACAAATATTTTCTGCGGTTTCGCCCATGTGATAATCGTTAAATGCGTCCCAAAGCGCGTCATTTATCATCAGGTCTACTGTGTTGGCATTTCCCATTCTTGCGCCCCATCTTGCATTGTTTATTGCATACGGAGCCTGAGACATGTTTTCCGTTCCGCCGACAACAACTATTTCGGCATCACCGCAAATTATCGCTCTTGCACCGTCAATAACAGATTTCATTCCGGAGCCGCAGACCATGCCGACGGTTGTGCAAGGCACATCAACGGGCAAACCCGCTTTAATTGCAGATTGACGCGCAACGTTTTGCCCAAGTCCTGCGGTTAAAACACAGCCAAGATACACTTCGTTTACATATTCAGGTTTTAAATTTGCGCGTTTTAAAACCTCTTTAACCACAACGGCGCCTAGATCAGTAGCCGTTGTATCCTTCAATGCGCCCCCGAAGCTGCCTATTGCAGTGCGGCAAGCTGAAATTACATATACATCACTCATGTTAATTCTCCGCATTTTCGATTTTGGTAATTTCTGATGAGGAAAAATGTAAAAGGCTATATTGTAAATTATTTTCATTCAATATGGATATTAAGGTAACCGTTGACTTAATTAAATTATCCATGTAAACATCGTTGTCGTTATATTTAAATCTTGCATCACGAGATATAATAAGATTTGAAATATCCATTTTTTTCATTAAATTTATCACGCCGTTATAATCTTCCAATGAAGTGTTTATATCAGGTAAAATGATGTATTTAAAAATTATTTGCCCTGAATGAGAGCAATATTCAAGATACTTTTCAAGATTATTAATAACGGTTGTAAAATTGTTAACACCTTTAATCTTGTGCCATGTATTTGGTGTGCCGCAATCAATGGACAGCATAATGCCTGAACTGCTGTTGTTACGTAAATTTTGACCAATATCTTCATCAAACTTAAAGCAATTTGTAAAGAAAGTTACCTTTTCACTTTTTACAAGATTAAGTATTTTCTCCTTGTATGGGTGGATTGTAATTTCACCGACAGAAACCTGCCATCCCGCGGTTTTAGAAATATATCCTTCTTTTTTTGCATACTCTAACAAGTCAAATATTTTTTCATAACCCTCGGCAACTTCCGGTCTTAAAAATGCATTGTTGTCATTTTTATCAACACCGCAATAAATACATTTGTAATTGCATGGAGATGGGTACATTGACAAATTAACACTTTGAATCAGTTCTGAATGATTCCATTCGCCCTTTTTCCAGTCCACACATTTGGCACATCCGTCGTAAACAAAACCATTTATTATCTTATTTTTTAATGATGTAAAATTTTCAAGGCTTTCTTTCGCGCTTTTTGCAAATAGCGAGTGTGGAGTATTTGCAAGTAATTCTGTACAGCAGAAGGCAATACCTGCATCGTTGCTATCAACTTGTCCGGATAGTGCCATGTTAAACCGTTGTATAGCTGCACAACTGTAACTCGTTTTTTCCTTCGCTTCATTTTCGTTTTGTGTTGCATCATTATCTGTTGACGCTAATGTCAATTCAGAAAGTAAATATTCTATGGCAGTCAGAACATAACCCCAAAAATTATTTTTAAATATACTGTAGTCTGTATAGTGCAACCTAAGTGTGTAAAGGATATCGTCTTTGTATTTCAACATTTTTGATGAATCTTTATGGATTATAGGATTTTCAATTCCATATGTTTTAACCATGTATAAAGATAACTCTTTTGTTTGTTCATGAGTGAGATATCCGTTTGTTTTTACCAATTCATATGCCTTCTTCCAATGCGAAGCCGCATCACCTAAGTTAAACAGGCTGAATGCTAACCAGCCATAGGTAACTTTTAATGCATACTGGGCAGGGCTACGCACAGCATAGTGCGCATAAATTAAAACATGACACTCTGTGGTACTTGGAAGGTTTGTGTTATCCGGCGGAAAAACTACATGGTGTAACCCCAACCCGACTTTTCCGCCGAGTTTATAGTATAAATGCGGTGTAAGTATCGACCGCCCATTGGTGTCGTAGCTTTCATCTAAATAAGATGTAAAGTATTCGGGTAAAAAAACGGTAGAATCAATAGGTTCATTTTCGTATATTGCGTTTCTTCGGCGTATTTTGTAACATTTGTCCGCGTCTAATTTTTCTAATTGATATCTTGGGTTTTCTCCGTTTTTGTCGATTAAGAATTCGTCACAGTTTATGGGTAGTACAATATCCGCCTTATGGTTTTCAAATGCCCATTCCGCCATTTGATTAAAGAAATCGTGGTCTGATATTTTTCTGTCTTTTGGGTAATTTCTTCTGTGGATAAGTTGAATGTTCATGCCTTCGGATATTAAGCTTTCAACAATTTGCACCGTATTATCGCCTGAGCTGTCATCACAAATTATTAAGCCATCCAAAAATTGCATGTGATGCCTGCAAAAAGATTCGATTATATCACTGTCGTCTTTTATTTCCGTGACCGCATATATGATTTTTTTGTTTGCTGACAAATCCGTTCGTTCATTTTGAATATTTATTTGCCGGTGCAATTTTTCTATCTCTGCCTGCTGTTGTTCCAGTTGGTTTCGCATTATTTGAATATTTCCATGCACTCTTTTAAAATATGGAATTTTAAGTGCCATATGCTTTATATATTTTTTCATATCGTGCATCCTCTCAAAAAATCTTATTCGTTACATACAGCATAGCCGATTCCGGTTTGACCGAATCCGTTACCGTTGTAAAACATATATTTTACTCCATTGTGTTTAACCACATAGGGGTATGCCTGCATTTCCGAATCCCATTCAGCGTTCGATAATTTTATTTTTTCATCCATTCGTATCCAGTCAATGCCGTTTTCGGATTCCGCGTAGCCGATACTGTATGATTGCGTTTTGTCTGTTCTGTAGTCCACTATACCTCTGTACGTGTACCACATTTTATACAGCCCGTCCTCAAATACAACGCATGGGCGGGCAATACATTCTTTGCCGTGATTGTAATCAATTGCAATCTGTCCCCTATATTCCCAATGAATGCCGTCAACGGAATGGGAATATTTAATATTGTATAAGGGTTCAACCCTATTATTGACTACTTCAAAACCCGTTCCCGAGGTATACCACATATGCCATATGGATTCCTTTCGTAAAACATATGCAGCCGCACATAAATATGGTTCATAAATATTTCTGCTCATAATCGGACCTTTGCCGAATTTACGGAAGCATCCGTTTTCTTCAACTGCAAGCCCTAATGATAATTGATACGGAATCGTGTTTCTTACATTCCATCCAGTGTAATATAAATACTTGCCCATATCGGTGTTAATCACGCATGAGGGCATAACCCCGCAATCGTCAAATGTACCGCGTTCACCAAGTGGCAGTATAATCTTGTTGTGTTCGTAAATAATTTGTGCCGGATTATCAGCCGAAACGTCAAAATAGCTTGTAAGACTGCGGTTTTGCGAATCTCGGGTTGAGTAATAAATACGGAAAACACCGCTCTCTATCAAATCAACGGTTGGAATTTGAGTATGCGTTTGGCTCCAAATATATTTTTTATTGCATGAAAAAATTACACCTTTGTTTTCCCAGTGCATATAATTACTCCCTTCAATTAATTTCGGAATAATATCCCTTATACCGTCCCCCAACAGATGTGTTCTTTGTAATGGATGCAGACATTGCAATAAATGAATTTTCAGCTATTTTCAATCCGTCTCTGAGTGTTGCGTTTACGCCCAAGAATGAATAAGCTCCTACGTCACAATGCCCCGAAACAACCACGTGTGATGTAAAAAATACATGGTCGTGTATTGTGCTGTGGTGACCTATATGATTGCCACTCCAAAGTATTACATTATTGCCGATTGTTACAAATGGTTGAATTGTATTATCTTCAAGAATAAAACAATTATCGCCAATATTTTCAGTTAAAACGGTTGCGTGTGAACTGATATAACTTATTAATTCGTATCCTTTATCCTTAGCCCGTGTGTAAATATTTGCGCGGGATTTATTCATATCTTTTCCCGCTGACATGGGCGCGAACATTTTGTATTCTGTCGGAGGAAACATATTTTCAACATCTTCAAAAGGAACAACCGGCAACCCCAAAAATGTTACATCTTTGTAATATTCTTTTGAAACGGTAAAAGCAACAATCTCGTGCTGTGAATCATTAGTGAGGTAATAATGTGCAAGTTCCGCAAAATCCTGCACTCCAAAAACAACTATTTTAGACATAATCATCATCCTTAATTAATGATATAGGTACATTGTGTATTCATACAGTCCGTAATCATTACGAATTATAAAATTTCGGGATAGTTCTTTGGTAACAAATGAAATTAATTCATCGGCGGACAAGTGAAATAAATCATCCCGTTCCCAATCTACGGCTTTTGACATTACGTTAAACGCAATGCCTATATTTGATTTGGGAAAAATTCGCATTACAAAATTTCTAAAATAAGAAAACATTTCTTCAAAAGAAAGATTTTGTTTTTCTGTAAACACTCCGTTCATTACAATGTAATCGAAGTTGGGTAAGATAAAGGGGTCGTCTAAAATATCCATTTCGTAAAATGTATTTTGCGGAAATTTTTGCTTTGAAATTTTTATAAATTCGTTTGAAATGTCAAGACCGGAGTATATAGCTTGATTATTGTTTTGCAAATATTCGTTAAACATTGCCGTGCCGCAACCGACATCAAGCAGCGTAACCGCGAAGTCATTAGGTTTTATTAATTCAAGCATTACCCGATACCGCTTTAACGCGTCATCAAGGTTCGGCCAATCTACGCCCTTATGATTATCGCCATGTTCTTTTAGGCATTGTTCATAGTGGTTTACGATTTCAAGATACTTTTTCACGGCAACGCCTCATTCTAAGGTGTAGCAATTTAAGAATTCTTTCGCTTTTTCAATATCGTTGAACATTAAAATATCTAAAATGGACAAATATGGAACAAATTCATAACCATTTTGTGTATAGATTATTTCATTTGCGTTCAAAAAATTTAATTTTATCCCATGTTCTGCAAAATCATTTTTATTATAAAGTTCTTTTCCTCCGATGGGGTTGATGTATCCGGCAGCGTTTATTTCTTTACATATCGCGATTATTTTTTTGCCTGATTTTAATGAGTGGTCTATGTCTATGGATGTCGAAATTGATAATTTGCTTTTGATGCTAAGTTGCTTCGCTACTTGCTCAATTGAATTTAAAATATAATAAAATAAATTTCTCTCTTCATAAAAAACGATATTTTCAAGTAATTCATATGTCGGGCTAAAAAATGGTGCAAGACGGTATGCATCTTTAATCTTATCAAGAAATTTACGTTTATCAAAAAATTCAGATACTTTTCTATCCTTTATATCTGCAAAATCGGACCCTTTTTCTAATTCGATTGAAAAAATTTTTGCTTCGCCTTTATATAGATATCTGTTGCGGTTTATCCATCCTCTGCGTGTATATTGCACATCAAACACGACAAACTCGTCAACCATGTTTA
>JAIRVD010000300.1 GCA_031254075.1 Clostridiales bacterium | reverse complement strand
GACCATGTCTTTGTAGATGTCGATAAAGCCGCCGGAATTTTCCAAGCCGTTTGCGACGTTAATAGCCGGAACGGATTCGAGCGCGTTGATAAATGCGTGTTCGGGTGAAATCTCTTCCGCAGGCGGAATGGATGTCTGCAAAAATTTTTCCTGCGGTAAATATTTTTTCAAAACATTATTTAATTCGTTGATGTCGATGGGTTTTGAGATAAAGCCGTTAAAGCCGTTGTTGATATACATTTCGCGAGCACCGTAAATTGCGTTTGCGGTCAGTGCGATAATTGGAAGTGTTTCGTATTTATCGCCCATGCCGCGGACGATTGCCGTTGCTTCTATGCCGTCCATTTCCGGCATCATATGGTCCATGAAAACGATGTCGTAATCATTTTCTTCAATTAAATTAATTGCCGTCGCGCCGGAAAAAGCGTAATCGGCTTTAATCGCAGATAAAGAAAGCAACCCGCCCGCAACTTTTAAGTTGAATTCGTTATCGTCAACGACTAAAACATTTGCGGTCGGAGCGTTTATTGTATTATCGCGTTTTACGCTTTCTTCGCGTCGGATATCTTCTTCGCTTCCTTCGATTATGGGAATCGCAACGGTGAAAACGGTTCCTTCACCGTATTCACTGTCGAACGAAATGCTTCCACCCATCATTTCGACGAAGGATTTACTTATTACAAGCCCCAAGCCTGTTCCTACAACGTTGCGATTTTTATGCGTATCAACTTGCGCGAACGCGTTGAACAGTTTTCCCATATCATCTTTTTTAATGCCCTTGCCTGTGTCTTGTATTTCGAAGTACAAACGCCCGTCCGATTGCGTAACTCTTAATTGTACATACCCCTGCTCGGTAAATTTTACGGCGTTTCCGCAGATGTTGGTAAGAATCTGACGCAAGCGATTATCATCGCCGTATAAGCATTCGGGCAAATCATCGGCTGTTTTGAAACGGAATTCGATATTTTTCTTTTCGGCAATATAGTGGAACATCGAGCTTAATTGGTCTAAAAACGCGTTGAAATCGAAGCTTACGGGAGCGAGTTCGAGTTTGCCCGCTTCGATTTTGCTCATGTCTAAAATGTCGTTGATGATTGCAAGCAGTCCCTTGCCCGACATGTGAATATCATTTATATAACCCATTTGGCGTTTGTTAAGCGGCTCGTGCAGAAGAAGCTCTGTCATGCCGAGAATTGCGTTCATCGGTGTGCGGATTTCATGCGACATATTTGAAAGAAACTCTGTTTTTGCGGCACTTGCCGCCCGTGCTTCCGCCAACGCGGCTTTAACGGTTTCGTTTTGCTTATCAATTTCCGCCATCATTTTTTTATGCTCTCTCAAATCGCGTATATATCCCGCAACGGCAACGTCGTCGCCGTAATCTATTCGAACAAGAATGATTTCCGACGGAATCGGCGTTCCGTCAGCAAGCTGATGCATCCACTCAAAAGTTTGGGTGCCGTAATGAAACGCGTTTTTAATACATATTTCGGCTTTTTCTTTGGAAGGAACTCCGTCAGGCTGAACCTTTGGCGATAGCTCGAAAAATCGCGAAATGAATTCATCTTCATCCCGCATTTTAAATAATTCAACCGCCGCTTTATTGCAATCAATTATTTTTGAATCCTTATTCCATATTTTGCACCCGAACGGTGTCGCGTCCATCATTATTCTGGCACGGCGATGCGCTTCCTTTGCCGCCGCCTCGCGAGCGTTCGCGCTGTCAAGCAAAGTGGTTCGAATTTGCGCTTCTTCGTCCGAGCGCATTTTCGCGCGGTTTAGAGCCGTCAGAAAAATGCACAGCGTTAATGTAGCAATCAGCCCCGTTCCCGACAAAACATAAATCATAACACGAACGTCTCTGTAATACACATCGTATGGCGATGAAATTGCCAAATACCATCCGTTAAACAGCTTTTTGCTGTACATAACGCTGTCATCGCCTGCCAATGAAACGAATCTGTAGGCGTTAAGTTCGTCGTTGGCGCGCATTGCGGCGGCTCTTTCGGGTTGAAGCTCGTCAATCTGCATGTTGAAAACAGTCGCATCCGGATGAATAATAAATCGTAGCTGAGAATCAAAAAGTGTTCCGAATCCTTCGTCCATAAGCTGTAAGCTGTTTACATAGTTTTCTATTGTTTTAAGATAAATGTCAAATGCCAGCACTCCGAAGTCATTTCCGTTCTCGTCATACAGCACACTCGAAATAGACATAATCCATTCGCCTGTTTGCGCGTCGATGTACGGGTCAGAAAAACACGTTTGCCCGCTTTTCTCACGCGCATTCAAATACCACGGACGCGTCGTCGGGTCGTAATCGTCCGGAACATCCCAATCAGAACCTTGTACGAATAGCCCGTCCAATACACCGTATATATATATATAGTCATGGTAGCGCAAATCCATTGCGTTAAGATGATTTGTCCATCTGACAATCTCTTCTTCAATCGAATCAATGTCGGTGTCTTTAATGTAAAGCTCCTCAACCACAAAAACTACATCTTCAAATGTAATCTGATGCCCTTCGAAATATGATTGCAAAGTTTCGGCAGACGCGGTTATAACCTCTCTGCCATATGTAGATAAATGATTGCTTACAATATTTCCGGCAAAAATACTGCCGACAATTACCATCAGCAAAAATGTCATGAAAACAAGTAAATACTGGCGCCACAATCCCCTCGCAAGACGTAATGTGCCTTCCATCACAATCCATCCCTTCACTTGTTTGTGATAAACAATATCATTTGAAAGGGGTGTAGTCAAATATATTGCTTTGCCGTACACGTCTCACCAAACAAAATTAGAGCGAGCGATTTCGCCGTTGTCGATAAGAATATCTTGAGCGGTCATACTTTTGTTAGTTACGGTGATGAAATAGACCCATTCGGCGATTTCTTCGGGGGTCGCCCATTTTTTCAGGAGGGTTTCTTTCATAATTAGTTTCCATTTGTGCGGGTCGTTTATGACGGGAGCGTTTAGTTCGGTCAGAACGCCGCCGGGCGAAAGGCTGTTGCATGTCGCACCGAATTTTGCGATTTCGAGCGCGGTGTGTTTTGTGTATGCAAGAACGCCGCCCTTGCTTGCCGCGTAGTAGGGAAATTCCGCACCGCTGTGTGCCGACGCCGACGCGATATTGCAAATGGATTTAATTGCGGGTGAGCAATATTTTTCCGTTACGTTAATAACGCCGAGAAGATTTACGTTAATGTCGTTTACACCTTCGTTTTGAATTCCGGCGTTGTTGATTAGGATTTCAATTTCGCTAAGTTCGGGCAGAGATTCGGGCTTGCTGACATTCGCGATAAAATGCGTGTAGTTTTCGTTTTTTGTATTTGAAAAAAGAAGGTCAATTCCGATAACTCCATGACCTTCTTTTAAAAATTTTTTAACGGTCGCCAACCCGATGCCGTTACTGCTGCCCGTTACGAGAATTTTCATATTCGTCCTCCTTTTTCGCAACCCATTTTGTTACGCGATAGGTGATTGGAATAACAGCCCACTCGTACGTCCATTTTATTGAAATTCCGATGATAATCATGCCGGGTAATTCATCCCACGGAACGATAAACGCGAATGCGATGAAAATAAAAATATTCGTGTCGAGTATGTGCCCGATTAAAGAAGAAAGCAATGCGCGGAACGCAAAGCCGCGCATGTTTTCTTTTCCGCCGAATTTTTTGCGGTTATGCATACGCAAGCGGCGGAAAATTCTGTCGTCGGCAAGGTCGCCGATGCAATACGCAACGAGGCTCGCCACAACGATGCGCCAAGAATTCGCAAGCGCGGTTGCAAAATAATTTCCTTCATACCAATCCGGTTGCGGAAGTCGTACAATTATTATTATTATCAACGCAAAAAACGCGTTAATCGCCAAGCTTGTCCAAGCAACGCGCCGTGACCATTTATAGCCATACACTTCCGAAATTACATCCGAAATAATATAAGTAATCGGAAACGTCAACGCGCCGGCATCAATCGTCCTGCCGAAAAACAAAAGCATATGATTCGCGATTACATTGGAAATAAGTAACGCCGCAATAAACGTTACCGATAAGTACATAAGAAGCGGCGACATTGCGCGTTCGTTTAAATTCATACCGGCATTGTAATAAACGCGACGTACCAATCAAGCACGGCTTTGCCGAAAAAAAACGCCAGATACGTTCCGATGCACAGAAATGGTCCGAACGCAAAATACGAACCGCGTTTTGCTTTACCCGTCACCATCAGGTAAACCGCAAACACCGCGCCGCTCACAAACGCAAATAAAAACGCCATCAAAACATTCTGCCAACCGAGAAATAATCCGACCATTGCCATCAGTTTTACATCGCCGTAACCGAAGCCGTCTTTTTTTACTATCAATAAACACAGTCTGTCGATGATTAAAAGCGGTGCCGCTCCCGCGATTACGCCAAGCAACGCGTCTTTCCAATCACGAGCGTGCGGAAAAATTTCCGACATAAAATGTCCGCACGCAATAAAAATAATTCCCGCAACCGCTCCGATAATAAGCAGCCCGTCGGGAATTTCCTGCGTGTCCGCATCAATAAACGAGACAACCAAAAGTACAAAAACAAAAACCGAAAGCGGCACAAGCGAAAGGGTAGGGGAACCGTTCACCATGCTTGCATACGCCATACTCGCGAAAAGCATTCCGCAAAGCAATTCCACCAAAGGATAACGCACGGAAATTTTTTTCTTACACCGCCGACATTTCCCGCGCAAAAAAAACCAGCTTAACACCGGAACCAAATCAATCGCTTGCAACTGCTTCTTACAAGAAGGACATGCCGACGGTGGTTTCGATATCGAAAGCCCCTTGGGCAAACGATAAATTACAACGTTCGCAAACGAACCGAAGCATAAGCCAATCAAAAACGCGGAAAAAAATATAAATATATCAGGCATGTCAAACCCCTTTAATAATCTCTATATTTAAACCATAAATATATTCCCAAAAACGGAATCATGGAAGCCAGACTAAGGACAAACATCCATCCGAAAAGCGCGATGCCGTTATCACCGCCGTTTTTTGTTAAGCGGTATGCCGTTCCGTATGAGAAAAACATTTGTATAATGGTAATGAAATACCACACGATGTAAAGAAAAACAAAGAAATAATCCATACTGACCTCCTATGATATTTCGCCCATTGTAACGAATAAATCTAAATTAAACAATAACTTGACCTATATAATAAGAAGGAATAGAATTTCCGAAATCAGCGAGAGGAGAAATGAAAATGTTGATTACGCAGGGAGAAATTGAGGTTGCTCCGAGCGAGGTTGGATATGACAGAAGTCGATTGGAAGTATTGAACCGGCATTTTCAGAGTATATATGCTTCTGGGGCATTCCGATGTGCGGATTCTCGGACGCAAGGGAATCGAAGCGATGTTTAAAATGCGTGTTCACAAGCTACCGAATTATTGCTGGGGCGCGAACGGCGCGGAAAGAAGTTATTGCGCGGGTTTTGACCTTCGCATCGACGAGCCGTTTCTTGTTTCCGACA
>JAIRVD010000367.1 GCA_031254075.1 Clostridiales bacterium | reverse complement strand
ATTGCAAGATGTGCCATGCGAATCTGTCCGTCCGCGCAAATTGCCATTTTGCGAATGCGGTCGGGGTCATTGCCGTACCATTCCACGAGGTTTGCGCAGAAGCGGCGGTTTATTTCTTCAACAATCATATAAATACGCGGAAGCAAACGGCTGAAAATTTCCACGGGCCATTTTTCCAATGCTTCGCTCATGATTGTGTGATTTGTGTAAGCGCAGGTCGCGCGCGTAATCTCCCATGCTTCGTCCCATGACAAATAATACACATCCAGCAGAATGCGCATTAATTCCGCGACGGCAAGCGTCGGGTGCGTGTCGTTTAATTGGAATTGAACATATTCCGAAAGCTTATCGAAATTTTCGCCGTTACGCGATTTAAATAATTCCAAAACGCGTTGAATCGTCGCCGAAATAAAGAAATATTGTTGACGCAAACGCAATTCTTTTCCGGAAACATGGTCGTCGGCAGGATAAAGCACCGACGAAAGATTGCGCGCGAGATTTTGTTCTTCAACGGCGCGTTCGTATTGCCCTTGGTTAAACGACTGTAAATCAAAGCGATTCATCGGCTCCGCGTCCCAAAGACGCAAAGTGTTTACCATTTTCGTTTTATAACCGACAACGGGATAATCATACGGAACAGCCATTACCGACTGATAATCCGCCAAATCAAAATGATGCGTACCGTCGTCACCCTTTACCGTGACTACACGCCCGCCGAATTTTATTTCTTTTGAGTATTCGTCGCGGCGAACACCCCACGGGTCGCCGTGTTTAAGCCAGTTGTCAGGTTTTTCCACCTGATAACCGTTTTCAATTTGCTGTTCGAAAATTCCGTAGTGATAACGAATTCCGCAACCATACGCCGGATACCCCAACGTCGAAAGAGAATCTAAAAAACATGCCGCAAGTCGTCCAAGCCCGCCGTTGCCAAGCCCCGGGTCGGGTTCGGATTCCTCCGCCATGTTTATGTCCACGCCAAGTTCGTCCAGTGCCTCCTTAACAACGCCCGTCATCGAATGATTCAGCATCGCGTTGCCCATAAATCTTCCCATCAAAAATTCCATTGACAGGTAATAAACCGTTTTTACGTCGTTCTTTTCAAAAAATTCGTGCGTTTGTATCCAGTCGTCCGAAATAAAATCCTTTATTGTCATTGCAACAGCATTGTAAATCTGCTCATTACTCGCAGTTGCAATTGTCTTGCGATACGATGTTCTTAAATGTTCTATAATCTCGCTTCTTACTTGTTCCTTCTTGAGTGTCCCCGCTTTTGTCGCCATAGAAAGAGCCCCCTTGAAATTTAAAATAATTTGCAAAGATTTTTCTTACTACTATATCATAGAATTTTTAAATTTCAAACTCTTGGAACTCGCTGTGAATATCTTCGTCGGAAAGCCCGCCCTTCGCCATTTCGAAAGAGTTGCTTCCGAGAATGTCGCTTACGGATTTTTCGGGATTTTGATGCAGAATATTTGTAAGCTCAATAAAGTCGCGGATGATTTCGCGCGGAGTAATATGCGTGCTTGCGCCGACGCGATTGTATTCGACGGTTAAAAAATAAAGCAAATCCTCGTGTTTTAAAATCGGCGCGTAATTATTTAAATTCGCGTGAATGTCGCGCAGCTTTTCTACCAACACATACATCTCTTCCTGCGTTAACATTTTCAAACGAATTATCGGCGCGGTTAAATCCTTAAATTCCTCCGTTGCGAAATGCCCTTCCGCCAATCGCGAACGTAACGCCTCATAGCTGAAAACTCCGCGATACTTGTCCTCGATGCACTGCGGCGTTCCGCCCATAAGAAAGCCGATATGCTTCGCCTTGCCCTGCAACACATCATTATATATTGTAAGAATTTTTTCATAATTATTCGCTCGCGTAATCGAATTCGGAATTTTAAAAATATTTACAAGCTCGTCCACAACGACAAGCAACCCCTTGTATCCCGCCCCAACAAGAAATGCCGCGAAAATTTTCAAAAAATCATACCAATTCTCATCCGTTACCGTGAAATTTATATCAAGGTCGGTTTTTGCATCGCGCCGCGTTACATACTCGCCGCGAAACCACTTCATAACGTTGCTCTTCAAAGCCGCGTCATCCTCGCGATACGCACGATAATATGCCGCAACTCCTTTCGCAAATTCAAATCCGTTTACCATTCCTTCAAGTTGATTCGTTAATTCAAAAATTTTTTCTTCTATTTCGTTTTCATCTATCTGCGATGCGATTGATGAAATCCATTTTTCCAATATCAACGGCAACGCCCCGCCGTCAGGCTTCGATTTAGTAGAAAGATTTTGCATCAACTCTTTATACGTCGCCAAGCCCTGCCCTTTTGTTCCCGCGAAACGACGCTCAGGCGAAAGGTCTGCATCCACAACCGCAAAACCCTTCGCGGTTGCGTAATTGCGAATCGTTTGCAGTAAAAAACTTTTTCCGCTGCCGTATTTTCCGACAATAAAACGAAACGACGCTCCGCCGTCCGCAATCAAGTCGATGTCATTTATAATAGCCGAAATCTCAAGCGCACGCCCGACCGTAACATACTCAAGCCCAACGCGCGGCACAACACCGCCCTTCAGCGCGTTTAAAAGTATGTTAGCGATTCGCGGCGGAACTTTCGTTTCGGCTACCCCCGTTCGCATCTGTTGCCCCATGAATCCAAAAGCTTATCATCACGGTAAATATAAATTATTTCGCAATTATTCGGGCATTTATCGCATTCTTTACCCTTTGTTACAAATGAAACATCCTGAATGTTAAAGTCAAATGGGCTTTCCTTCTTCGAATTTTTCGCAAGAATCGCAACGCCGAGACATCCCATCAAATGCCCGAATTCGTCTACATAAACCTCATGCCCTAAAATTTCTTGAAACGCGCGGACAACTCCGACATTCTTGCTTACACCACCCTGAAAAACCGCGGGCGAATAAACGCGCTTGCCCTTGCCGACATTGTTCAAATAATTATTTACAACCGCGTTGCAAATGCCCGCGACGATGTCTTCTTTTTTATGCCCGATTTGCGCCTTGTGTACGAGGTCAGATTCAGCAAAAACCGTACACCGCGCCGCAATTCTTGTCGGGCTGTCGGATTTTAACGCCAACTCGCCAAGCTCCTCAATCGCAAGCCCCAAACGTTTCGCCTGCGACATCAAAAACGAACCCGTCCCCGCCGCGCAAATCGTATTCATTGCGTAATCGGTAACGATTCCGTTGTTCAACAAAATTATTTTGCTGTCCTGTCCGCCGATTTCCAAAATCGTCCGAACATCCGGCACTCGGCTCATCGTTCCGACCGCGTGCGCCGTAATTTCATTCTTCACAATCTGCGCGTTAAGAACAACGCCGATTAATTTCCGCGCGGAACCCGTTGTTCCGACCGCCACGACCTCGACGCTGTCCGGAATCTGTCCGCGCAGTTCCGCCACAACACCCTTCACCGCCGCAATTGGATTCCCTTCCGTCCACAGATACGAATTCGCAATGATTTGCAACTTCTCATCCATTATTACGCCCTTTGTTGAAATGCTTCCAATGTCTACGCCTAGGTATGCTTTCATGTTGCGCTCCTTTTCATATTCAACATATCATAAAAAGCTTCTAATCTGGTTTTGACGCCTGTTTCGGAGGTTTGCGAGTCGAAACTGAAATATAAAACGGGAATTTCAAAATCTTCGCTGACTTTTTGAACAATCGGAATGGAATTTACTTCGGGGGTGCAGCCGAAGGGTTTTAGGTGGATGATGCCGTCATAGCCGTTTTTTGCGAAGTGGACGCATTTTGCGACGCTGTCGGTTCCGTCCGCGCCAATTTCGTATGTTACATAACCGTCGGCTTGTTTAATTAAATTTTTAATTTTGTGCTGCGGCGAAAAGAGCAGATATGAAGCGTTAATATAGCGAGTAACTTCGATGCCGAATTTTGCGAGTTCTTTTTCTATGAAATAATTTGAGAAAGGTTCCATTAATACATATAATTCACCGACAATGCCTATTTTCATACAGTTTTCGGGTTTACTAAGCGGAACGGCTTTTACTTTTATAAAATATTTTCTGTAAAGTCTGCCGACGGAAGAAATTGTGTTTTTCTTCGCGACTTCTTTGAGGAAGGTGTTTTCGATTTTTTCGAGTTCGCCGGGCGTGGTTTCGAAGCCTATGTTCTTGCGAACGTATTCTTCTATTTTATCCATCGCGAAAACAATGCGAATCGCAAGCAGAATCGAATAAATTGTTCTGAAATACGTGAGTTTCGGGTTCATTGCCTT
>JAIRVD010000342.1 GCA_031254075.1 Clostridiales bacterium | reverse complement strand
TATCTTCTATTACCTTGATAATCTTGGAAATATCCGTCGATGAATCATTGATTCCCTCCATGCTTGATACCATCGCTTTCATCTCGCCCGTTCCCGCCTGCGCGTGTTGGTTCGCTTTTTGGGACAATTCGTTCGCGCTGTCGGCGCGTTCAGAATTAGATTGTATCTTATCGTTTATCATTTCAATGGAAGCGTTCAATTCTTCGATAGAGCTTGCCTGTTTACTTGCTCCGTCCGCAAGATGCTGTGCGCTTATGGAAATTTGTGAAGCTCCGGATAGAACCTGTTCAGATGAGCTTTTTATTTCGCTCATGGTACTGTTCAAGGACTCTGAAATTTTATTCAAAGCCTGTTTAATCGGGGCGTAAATGCCGTTGTAATCGCGGTCGATGGATATGGTTAAGTCTCCCTCCGACATCGCGCCTAAGGTTTCGGAGATTTCGTTGACGTAGGATAAAGTATTTTCCTCGGTGGCATTAACCGCTCGTTCTACGGAATCGAACGCGCCTTTGTAATTGCCTGTCATTTTATGGAATATACCGTTTGACATAGCGTTAAGGGTTGATTCAATCTCGCTGAGAGGGGTGGCAACAGCGGTTACAAGCGCGTTCAGCCCTTCCGATATTTCAGCCCAACCGCCTTTAAATCGGGCGGTGTCAATCCGTACATCCAGCTTGCCCTCCGCGGCGCTTTTTGCCAGCGTATTAATGCTGCCCGATATCGCTTCAAGGGTGTTGCCGAGAACATCAAACTTCTCGTTTATAACAATCTTTTTCCCCGGCATTTTCTTTAGGCTTACGTTCTTTCCATCCCCCATCTCTGTGACGCCGCGCAAAAGCTCCATGATATCGTCCGTAAACCCATCGAACGAGGCGTTTATGCTTTCAGCCATTTCTTTGTATGATCCGCTGTATTTTTTAGCGTCCAAACGGTATTCAAAATCGCCTACTTCATTGATTTCGTGATGTGCCGCCGAAAGTTCGGCTATCATTGTTTTAATCACATCTACGAGTTCGTACATATCAAGTGTCAGAGCCCCTATTTCGTCTTTGGCGACGTTTTTCCTGTCCATATTGATATGCAAATTTCCCTTAAGTACATTAGAAGAAACATCCACAAGCCGCTGAATCGGTTTTTGGATAATCGAGGCGATAAACAGCGCCAAAATAAACGAAAGAAAAATGGCTGCCAACGCGATGCCGATAAGTATATTAACCGCGACATTGGCGGAATCGGTAGCGTCCTTGCTTTGGGTTTCGGCCGCATTTTCTGCCGCACCAAGCATAATGTCGATAAGCTCCGCCAGTTCATCTGCAATTATGCTGGCTTGTCCAAGGTACTCAAGCGTCTGTATACGGTCGCCCGTGCGCGCAACTACAATTATCGGGTCTAAAATTTCCGATTTGTACCGTTGTATCACCGAACGACAGTTTTCCGACATCCCAAGCCGCATGGTTTTATCGTCGTCGTTGTACTGGTCGTTGGTTTCTATGTTGTTCTCGTAATCTTGCAACAGCTTTTCACAGTTGTTATAACTGGTAACTGCGGTGTTGTACAAATTATCAAGATACGCGTTGGTTTCTGTACCTGTCCACGCGGCTATGCCGTTTATAATGCGGCGCATAGTGCGGAACTCACCCCTAAGCTGGAGCAGAGTAACCTCCCCCTCGACGGGGTGTTTAAGCAAATTGGAGTAGGTGTTGTCAATGTTTCTAAGCTCCGTAATGGCTAAAGCCGAAAGCGCCATTACAATTACAATTACCGCCCCGAAACTAATCAATAACTTGGTACGGATTTTCATGTTTTTAAACCACATCATTAATTTGTCCCTCCTCTGAGATGATAAAATATTGCTCGTATATATGTTTCTTGTTTAGAGCCACAATCAAAAAGTTCACCTTTTAACAGTCCGTTTCACTACAAAAAATGCTACCATATCCTTGCTTTTCTTTCAAGCCATTTTGAAAAATACAAGAAAAAAATAATTTTGCACTTTCTAAAAAACGGCTTCTCTAATCTACACTTCCATCCAAAAAGCAAAGCCCCAAACCTTTTGTTTTTACTAGGGTTTGGGGCTGTTTTTCTTTTTTTTTGCTTCCGAAAAAAAGTATCATATTTACTTTCCCGTAGTAAAATGCTAACATTCCAACGCATGACAATTTTTTAGAATAGAGTGAGATTATGAGGAGTTACAATTTTTCACCGGGACCTGCGGCGTTGCCGAAAGAGGTTCTTGAGAGAGCGGCGAAGGAAATGGTCGAGTATGCCGGCGACGGAATGTCGGTAATGGAAATGAGCCACCGCTCGAAGATGTACGAAGATATTCACAACGCGGCGATTGATTTATTACGCGAATTAATGGCGATTCCCGACAATTACAAAATATTATTTTTGCAGGGCGGAGCGTCTCAGCAATTTGCGATGATTCCGATGAATTTGAAAAAAAACGGCAAAGCAGATTTCGTAATCACGGGCGAATGGTCAGCACGCGCATACAAAGAAGCTTCCAATATATTAGAAGCAAAAGTTGCGGCATCATCCGAAAACGAAAAATTCGCGTTCATTCCCGAGATAAAAGAAATTTCGGCGGATGCGGATTATTTTCATATATGCTCAAACAATACAATCACGGGAACGCGCTTTTTGGAATTCCCCGATACGGGAGATGTTCCGCTCGTCGCTGACATGTCATCCGGAATTTTATCGGAAATTTTTGATGTTTCAAAGTTCGGATTAATTTACGCCGGCGCGCAAAAAAATATCGGTCCGGCAGGTTTGACGGTCGTAATCATCCGCGAGGATTTGCTCGAACGCGAAAATAAAATTCCGGCTTTCTTCAAATATAAACAACACGCAGACACGAATTCCATGCTTAACACACCGCCTACTTATTCGATTTACATGACGAAGCTCTGTCTCGAATGGCTGAAATCCAAAGGCGGAGTTGCCGGAATTCAAAAAAATAATGAAGCGAAAGCAAAAGTCTTATACGATTTCCTTGATAATTCGCAAATGTTCAAGGGAATTGCCGCAAAATCGCATCGTTCACTGATGAACGTGCCGTTTACAACGGGCGACGAAGCTAAGGACAAGGACTTCGTAAAAGCCGCAGCAACAGCGGGGTTTGTAAACCTCGGCGGTCACCGCCTTGTCGGCGGATTACGCGCAAGCATTTACAACGCAATGCCGACGGAAGGTGTACAGGCATTAGTTGATTTCATGGAAAAATTCGAAAAGGGGAAATAGGAAATGTTTAGAATTCTTACAAGAAATAAAATCGCTGATTGCGGTTTAAAAGAATTACCGAAGGATAAATTTGCGGTTTCCGACGACGAAAAATCGCCCGACGGAATAATTTTGCGCAGTTATGTTCTTCCCGAAGAAGAGCTTACGCCGGGATTAAAGGCAATCGGACGCGCGGGCGCGGGCGTAAATAATATTCCGGTGGAAGTTTGCGCGGAAAAAGGAATTGTTGTTTTCAACACGCCCGGCGCGAACGCGAACGGCGTAAAGGAAATCGTAATTGCCGCTCTGCTCCTTGCATCACGCGATATTGTCGGCGGAATAAACTGGGCGCAAAGCCTTGAAGGACAAGCAAGCGTTGCGAAAACAGTTGAAAAAGGAAAATCGGAATTCGTAGGGCCGGAAATTTTGGGCAAGAAGCTTGGTGTAATCGGGCTTGGCGCAATCGGAGGTCTTGTGGCGAATGCCTGCCGCGCGCTCGGCATGGATGTTATCGGCTATGACCCATATATTTCCGTTGACGCGGCATGGGAACTTTCGCGCGGCGTTCGCAAGGCACCCGATTTGGATTCGCTTTTGGCGGAATGTGATTATATTTCGTTGCATGTTCCCGTGAACGATAAAACGAAGGGCATGTTTAACACCGACGTTTTCGCGAAATGTAAAAAAGGAATGCGCATCGTGAACACGGCACGTTCGGAACTTGTAAACGATGACGCGTTGCTTAAAGCAATCGAAGACGAAACTGTTTTTTGCTATATAACCGATTTCCCGACGGAAAAAATGCTCGGGCATAAACGCATTGTTCCGATTCCGCATTTGGGCTCGTCAACTCCCGAGTCGGAAGACAATTGCGCAACAATGGCTGCGGCAGAAATTCGCGAATTTCTTCTTTACGGAAATATAAAATATTCCGTAAACTTTCCCGATTGCGAACTTCCTTTCACCGGAAAGAAACGCGTTTGCGTAATTCACAGAAATCTGCCGAATGTTATCAACCCCGTTACGGCTTTAATCGCGAAGCGTTCAAGTAATATCGCGAACATGGTTATGAAAAGCCGCGGCGATTTCGCTTACGCGATTCTCGACGTTGACTGCGACGATTTAGGCGATATTAAACAAGAAATTGAAAAACTCGAAAACATTATTAATGTAAGGGTGATTTAATTGACAATAAAACCGTTTAAGGCGGTTCGGCCAAAACCGGAGCTTGTCTCAAAGGTTGCCGCGTTGCCTTATGATGTTATGAATACGGAAGAAGCCCGCGTTATGGCTGCGGGCAATCCGTATTCTTTTTTGCGCGTTGATAAATCGGAAATCGACCTTCCGCCCGAAACCGACCCGTACAGCGATGAAGTTTATGCCAAGGCGGGCGAAAATTTGCGCGAATTAATAAAAAGCGCAATGACGCAAGATGCGCAACAGAATTTTTATGTCTACAGGCTCACGGGCTACGGGCAAACACAAACGGGGCTCGCGGCTTGCGTCAGCGTTTCCGAATACGAACTCGGGCTGATTAAAAAACACGAATTAACCCGCGCCGACAAAGAACTCGACAGAATCAATCACATGGTTGCCTGTGAAGCACATACGGGACCCATTTTTTTGGCATATCGTTCGGAAGATTCATCGGAAGCAAAAAAAATTTTGCGCGAAATTGTAAATGAAAAACCTGTTTACGATTTCACCGCAGAAGACGGCGTGCAACATGAATTGTGGATTGTCGGTTGCGTCGAAACGCAGGACACACTTATCCGCGCATTTGAAAAAATTCCCGCGCTGTACATCGCAGACGGGCATCACAGAAATGCCACCGCCGCAAAAGTCGCAAAGATGCGCAACGCTTCCACGGTTGCATCGGGTTCGCTCGACCTCGACGCCGAACATAACTATTATCTTGCGGTAATTTTCCCGCACGACGAACTTGCGATTTTAGACTATAACCGAGTTGTAAAAGATTTAAACGGCATGGAGCAATCCGCATTTTTGGAAAAACTGGAATCAAACTGGAATATTGAAAAAAGCTCCGCACCTGTAAAACCCGCGCGCAAATTTGAAATTGGTATGTACTTATCAAATCAATGGTATCGCCTTGCGCTGAAAAACCTGCCGGATTCTGCCGATACGATTAATTCGCTTGATTGCTCTGTTTTACAGAATACTGTTCTTTCGCCGATACTCGGCATCAACGACTTGCGCTCCGATAAGCGAATCGACTTCGTCGGCGGAATTCGCGGCCTCGCAGAACTCGAAAAACGCGTAAATTCCGGCGAAATGGAAGTTGCGTTCGCGCTGTTCCCCACCTCAATGAACGAACTCATGTCCGTCGCCGACGCAAAGCAAATTATGCCGCCTAAATCCACTTGGTTCGAACCGAAGCTGCGAAGCGGAATGCTGGTGCATGAGTTTTAATTCCTGCGGATTACATCAAATTCTTCAATCCGTTCGGCAGCGTCAGCTCAACAACGCTGTGATTCGGATTTTCCTTTTCGGTCTTTAGGCAACCTCCGAAAATCATCGCTTCGTCCGAATTTTAAACGCGAGTTGAAGCGTTCGCGATGTTTGAAATTCGTCTCAGCGGGTTTTCGGGGGTTGCCTTTAGTGGCGGTCGAGTTCGCTCAATTCGAATTCCGCCCATACTTGCGTTGTTCCGAAATCTTCTCCCCATATATTTGTAACGATTCGGTAGTTGCCGGGGATTAATTTTGCACTGAGCATGTCTTCGGTCAGGGAGAATTCTGTGGAATCGCCCGGAGCGAGGATTATTGCGATATCATTGAAGCCGACGTCGCCACGGAACGGGAAGATTCGCCAATCGGTTTCGGTTTGCAGGGCAAGTGCGAAGCCTGTTCCTGTTGTGATTTCCGCTTCGCTTTCGTTTGTGAGGATTGCGGAAATTTGATTTTCGTTCTGCCGGATTGTAAATGAAGCGAATTCCCGAAAGGCGGGATTTTCGAATTCAAATATTTGCCAATAGGTTGAATCGGTTTTCATTCTGTTGCCTAAAAGGGTTCCGGCAACGTATGTCATAACCATCATCATAAAGACGATAATCATTTGTTGACGCAGACTTTTATTTCTGAACATTTTTTTTCGTCCTTTCGTTGTAAACTTTTTAATCGGAAGGGCGTACATATTTTCAAACACG
>JAIRVD010000166.1 GCA_031254075.1 Clostridiales bacterium | reverse complement strand
CGGAGATTATCGCTAATGATACAAGCCGTGAGCGATTGACCTGGGTTGCGGAGAAGTATGATATTAAAACTACGCAATCGAATACGAAGGTTGCGCAACAGGCTGATATTATTTTTTTGAGTGTTAAGCCGAATGCTTATGATACGGTGATTCGGAAAATTCGCAGCCATGTTAGAGAGGACGCGTTGATAATAATTCTTGCGGCGGGGCTTGGGATTAAGGAAGTACGTGAGAAATTCGGAGCGGAGCGGAAGACCAAATTGGTGAAGGTTATGCCGAATATTGCGGCAATGGTAAATTGCAGCATGACGGCGGTTTGCGCCGCCGATGATGTCAGCGAGGACGAACTTACGCAGGTTTTAGAGATTTTTAACAGCATCGGAAAAACGGAAATTTTGCCGGAACATTTGTTTGACGCATTTACGGCGTTGGCGGGTTCGTCGCCTGCGTATGCGTTTATGTTTATCGAGGCGATGGCGGACGCAGGCGTTAAACATGGATTTTCGCGCAAGCTTGCAATCGAAATAAGCGCGCAGGCGCTTCTCGGCGCGACGAAAATGGTTTTGGAAACGGGCGAAAACCCCGCGGCACTCAAAGACGCGGTTTGTTCGCCCGGCGGAACGACAATCGAAGCGGTATGCGAATTGGAACGAAACGGATTTCGCAACGCGGTAATTTCCGGCGTAACAGCCGCCGTTGATAAATATAACAGAATGAAAGGCTGAAAACATGGAAACTTCAAACGCACGCGCGTTGCTTGCGAATCACAAACGCGCGGTTGTAAAAATCGGAACGACTTCACTTACTTATCCGAACGGAATGTTAAACTTACAGCGCATAGAAAAACTTTGTTGGGTGCTTGCCGATTTGTATAACCGCGGCAAAGAGGTTATTCTTGTGACAAGCGGCGCAATCGGCGTCGGCGCAAACACACTCGGAATGGAAACGCGCCCGAGAGATATTATCGGCAAACAGGCGGCTTCCGCAGTCGGTCAAGCGATGCTTATGCAAATTTATCAGCGTTTTTTATTGACATATAATCGGCACGCCGCGCAGATTCTGCTTACGCGCGATTGCGTTGACAGCCCCACTCGCAAAGAAAACGCGCACAACACGCTCGAACAACTGCTTGCAATGGGCGTTGTTCCTATTGTTAACGCAAATGATACAGTAGCAACGGATGAATTGGGTGAATTCAGCGAAAACGATAATCTCTCCGCTTATGTAGCGAAACTGACAAACAGCGAATTGCTTGTGCTTCTTTCCGATGTCGAAGGAATGTATGACAAAAACCCGAAAACCCACCCGAAAGCCGTTCTCTTCCGCGAGGTTCACGAAATCACTCCCAAAATGGAATCTGCCGCGGGCGAAAGCAACTCATCCTTCGGAACGGGCGGAATGGCAACAAAACTTAATGCCGCGCGAATGGCTTTGGAAAACAACATTGACACCGTAATCGCCTCGGGCGAAGACCCCGCGATTCTTTTGCGAATTTTCGCGGGCGAAGAAGAGGGAACGTTATTTCACGCTAACTAATTTTTTTAATAAAAAGTGGTGTGCTGTGTTAAATATAGGAGGCGGAAATATGTATGACTTAGAAACGATGGGTAAAGAAGCGAAAGCGATGTCGGTGTATGTGCGAAAACTTTCGACGAATCAAAAAAACGAAATTTTATTTGCGTGCGCAAAGAAATTGGAAGAGAACGCAAAAAAAATTTTACCCGAAAATAAAAAAGACATGGATAAAACCGACCCTTCGCGCACAGCGTTTAATGACCGCCTGCTGCTGAACGAAAGCCGCATCGCCGGAATGGCGGAAGGAATACGAAAGGTTGCGCGTCACGACGACCCGACGGGCGAAACACTTTATATGAAGACACTGCCGAACGGTTTGAAAGTCGGCGAAAAGCGCGTTCCCATCGGCGTGATTGCGTTAATCTACGAGGGGCGTCCGAATGTCACGACGGATTCGTTCGCGCTGATTTTCAAGGCGGGCAACGCTTGCGTTTTGCGCGGCTCGAAAGAGGCGATTAATTCAAACATCGCACTGGTGAAGATTCTGCAAGAAACACTTGAACAACTCGGGCATCCGCGAAAAATTATTCAGCTTGTCGAAGACACTTCACGCGAAACCGCCGCAAAGCTCATGAAAATGGATAAATACATCGACGTGCTGATTCCGCGCGGCGGGGCGGGGCTTATCGCAAGCGCGGTACAAAACTCTACGATTCCGGTAATCGCAACCGGCGTCGGAAACTGTCATATCTACGTTGATGAATTTGCCGATTTGGAAAAGGCGATTCCGCTAATCGTCAATGCGAAAACACAGCGCCCCGGCGTATGCAATGCCTGCGAAAAACTTTTGATTCATCGCAAAATTGCCGAAGACTTCACGCCCGTAATTTGCCGCGCATTGCATAAAGCAAAAGTTGAAATTCGCGGTGACGAATTCGTGCGCAAAAATTTCGACCAGGCAAAACCCGCAACCGAAGAAGATTGGGATACCGAATATTTAGATATGATTATCGGAATCAAGGTTGTTGAAAATTTCGACGACGCGGTTTCGCATATCGGAAAATATTCTACAGGGCATTCCGACGCGATTTTGACCGAAAATTACAATAACGCAAATGCGTTTACCGAGCTTGTTGATTCCGCCGCTGTATATGTAAACGCTTCCACACGCTTCACTGACGGCGAAGAATTCGGGCTTGGCGCGGAAGTCGGCATAAGCACGCAAAAACTTCACGCACGCGGACCTATGGGGCTGACCGCGCTTACATCAACCAAATTCATTATCTTCGGAAACGGACAGATACGGGCATGAGGACAATCGGCGATTTTCTTGCGGAATTAAACCACGAAATCAGAACGCCCACGAACGCAATCGTGGGTTTTACAGAACTTCTTCTTGATGAGGATGTTTCGCCGCCGGTAAAGGAATATTTGGAGAAAATCCACATTGCGGCAAATACTTTGATTGGCGTTATCAACGACAGGCTTGACGCGCTGAAAATAGAATCGGGAGAATTTATGCTTGCTCCCGTGAAAAAAGATTTTTTTTATGAAGAAGAAAATCCCGCAGATTTTGTCCGCACAGATTTTAGTTGGGCAAAGGTGCTTGTGGTTGACGATTATGTCGCCAACCTTGATGTTGCGCGCGGGCTTTTTGCAAAATACAAAATCGACGCAATCTGCGTCACAAGCGGAATGGAGGCAATTGACTTAATAAATCGAACCGACCCTGTTTTCGATATCATCTTCATGGACCATATGATGCCGGGCATGGACGGCGTTGAGTCAACGCAAATTATTCGCAGTCTAAACTCCGATTATGCAAAATCGGTTCCGATTATCGCGTTCACGGCAAACACCGTCGCCGGAAGCGAACAGTTATTTCTGAAAAAAGGCTTTCATGATTTTCTCGCTAAACCTGTAAGTATGAAGAAACTCGACGCAATCCTTCATAAATGGCTTGATAAAAAATCGCCCACTGATGAAAGCAAAGACGAAATCCCCGGCATTGACAGGGAATCGGTTTTTGCTTTGTACGAGGACGATGCGGAATTATTTAAATTTATTCTGCGCTCGTTTGTGAAAAACGTGCCTACCGTTTTAGAAAATCTGCATAATGTAAACGAAGAAAATTTTGCCGAATACGCGACAAATATCCATGCCGTAAAAGGCAATTGCGGCAGCATAGGCGCAAAAGAACTCGCCGCACGCGCGTTTGAAATGGAAAAAATGGCTCGCGAGGGCGACTATTACGGCATCCTTGAGCTTAACAGCGATTTTATTGCCGACACACTGGAAATAATTGAGCATATCACCGCTTGGTTGCCGAAGGATTAATCCGGCACGCCGAGCTCGCGCATTTTTATCATTGCATCCACGCCGTTGGAGACGTCGAGTTTTTTGTAGATTAGAATCATATGCGACTTTATTGCGGACGGCTTCAATCCCATTTTTTCGGCTGTTTCTTTTTGGGTCAGACCGTTGTTAAGATGGCGCATTACAATTTTTTGCCTGTCGGTGAACTTGATGTTCGGCGTAATGTTGCTTGTCATTCCGCGTGAGTTTTTCGCGCGTGTAAGGGCGATTACATAGAGGTTTTTTACCAGCGTGGGTGAAATTTTGCCCGTGTAGTCTTTTTGCGCAATGCGTTTTTGCAATTTGTGCAGCATCGTTGCGAGCTCGGCGCCTTCGTTTGCGAAGATTTGCGTGTAGCCGTATTCCGACGCGGAGATAACGGCGTTTTCGAGCCATTCTAAAGCGTCGTTTTGATTCGTTCGCGGTTTTTTCCAATACGCGATTGCGAGAAGAATATTTGTTTCGATGACTTCAAGCGGACGGCGGTATTGTTCGCAAAGCAATTGCAATTTTTTCAGCATAAGAATCGCGCTGTTGCAATCGCCCAAAACGATGTAGGCGCGAACGGTTGTGAAATGCTGAAATAATTTGTAAAAATACAACGCGTCATGCGGCGAAACGGCGTCATTGCGCATCCAATCTTTTGCCGCGTCGATATTGCCGTCGGTGAGCTTAAAACGGCACGAAAACGCGCGGAAATTCGCGTTTAAATAATATGCCT
>JAIRVD010000043.1 GCA_031254075.1 Clostridiales bacterium | reverse complement strand
GCCGCTTTGTTTCGCAAACGCGGTGAAAAGCGGCAAAGTCGGAATTATCGGGGCGTCCGGCACCGGCACACAGGAATTAACGGTGCTTTTGGATTCGGCGGGTTGCGGAATAACGCACGCAATCGGCACGGGCGGGCGCGATTTAAGCGCGGAAGTCGCGGGTCGGACGGCGTTCGCGGCATTGGAGTTGCTTGCGAAAGATGCGCCGACGGAAATTATCGCGATTATTTCAAAACCGCCGTCAAAGGAAGTCGCAGACCGTATTACCGAAGCGGTTAAGAAAACGGGCAAGCCATGCGTGCTTGCGTTCCTCGGTGCTTCCGCCGCAAAAATTTCCGACAGAATTTTCATCGCGGGTACAATCGAAGAAGCCGCCGCGAAAATCGGCGCACTGTGCAAAGGAAATAATCCCGATTCGTTCAATATTATTTATGACAGAAAACCGTTCGGATATCACGGATTGGACAAGTTCAAACCATCGCAGAAGGCGGTGAGGGGTTTGTACACCGGCGGAACATTGGCAAGCGAAGCACAAACCGTTTTAGCGGGTGCCCAAGCGCAAGTCATTGACTTGGGCGACGACGAATACACAAAGGGCGCGTTGCACCCGATGATTGACCCCGCGAACCGCAGCAGTCATATTCATGAGGCATATGCCGACGACAAGGTTGCCGTTATTTTATGCGATGTCGTGCTTGGCTACGGAAGCCACAACGACCCTGCGGGTGTATTGGCAAAGGATGTCAAGTCCGCAAAGGAAAAAACCAACGCGCATAAAATCGTAATTGCGTGCGTAGTCGGTTCGGACGCCGACCCGCAGGGGAAAGCCGCACAAATTAAGGCACTCGAAGAAGCCGGAATTTTCGTGTTTCCTTCAAATCAATACGCGGCGGAAATCGCGGCAAAGCTTGCAAAAAAATTACAGGGGGTGGAGTAATGTCAAATTTATTAAATCAAAAACCCAAAATAATAAACGCAGGATTGGATATTTTTGCCGACGCGAACACACTGCATCTCGACTGGCGTCCGCCGGGCAACGGAAAATCGGAAATCAATGAAAAACTAAAACAACTCTCGCGGCGCAAAGAAATAATTGACGCGGCAAATGAAAAAGCATTGGAAAAAGTTTTAAACGCGCAGCCCGTTTGGACGGATGTCGGGATTGCGAAGGATACGATACCCGGTTTTACGGAAAACACAATCGCGCACGCGGGTCCGCCCGTTGCATGGGAGAATATGTGCGGTCCGATGCAGGGCTCGGTTATCGGCGCGTTAATCTATGAGGGCAAAGCGAAAACCGAAGAGGAAGCCCGCAAAATCGCTCCCGCGATGGATTTTATTCCATGTCATCATTTAAATGCCGTCGGGCCGATGGCGGGTGTTTTTTCCGCAAACATGCCCGTAATCGTCGTTGAAAACAAAGAAAACGGTAATCTCGCGTACTCGCCGTTTAATACGGAAGGACGCTGTAAACCGTTTTCGTTCGGCGCGTTTGAAGAAGAGACAATTGCTTATTTGCATTCGTTGCGCGACGAAATGATGCCCGCGCTGAAAAAAGCGTTGCAGGTAAAGGGCGACGGAATTGATTTAAAAATGATTACCGCGCAGGCACTTCATATGGGCGACGATTGCCATAACCGACTTGTAGCGGCAACGGGGCAATTATGGAAGGCATTGGTTCCGGAGCTTGCGAAATCAGGCATTCCGCATGGCTTGTTAATCAATCTCAGCTACACTATGTATTACAATAACTGGTATTTCCTGAATTTCTCGATGGCGGCTTCCAAGGCAACAATGGACGCGGCAAGAGGAATCGAAAATTCCACGCTCGTAACCGTAATGGCGCGGAACGGCACGGAGGTCGGCATTCAGGTAAGCGGTTCGGGTGATAAATGGTTTACAACAAAGGCGCCAAAGGTGCGCGGAATGTATTTCCCCGCATATACAGAGGCGGACGCGAATCCCGACATGGGCGATTCCGCAATCACCGAAACCGCCGGCATCGGCGCGTTCGCGATGGCTGCGGCGCTTCCGATGACACAGCTTGTCGGCGGAACCATTCAAGACGCAATTGGTTTTACGAAAAACATGCGTAAAATAACTATCGGCGAAAGCCGTGTATATACGATTCCGACATTGAATTTCATCGGCTCGCCGACCGGAATCGACGTTATAAAGGTAATTGAAACGGGTATCGAACCGATTATCAACACAGGAATCGCCCATAAAAACGCGGGCATAGGAATGGTAGGTGCGGGGCTTGTAAACATGCCGATTGAGGCATTTGAAAAAGCACTGCTTAATATGTGAGGAGGAACACAATGTCAATAATCGTAGTAGCGCTCGGCGGAAACGCGCTGGGCAACAATGTAACAGAGCAAATTGAAAACGCCGCAATCGCGGCAAGTTCGATTGCCGATTTAATCGACGCGGGACACAATGTTGTAATCGCGCACGGAAACGGTCCGCAGGTAGGCGTAATTAAAAAGCAAATGGACGCGGGCGATTTTGAAATGCCGATGGCGGAATGTACCGCAATGAGCCAAGGATACATCGGCTATCATATTTCGCAATGTCTGACGAATGAGTTCAAGACACGCGGAATAAAAAAGGAAGTCGTAACACTTCTTACACAAGTGCTTGTCGATGCTAACGACCCTGCGTTTCAAAACCCGACAAAACCAATCGGAAATTTTTACAGCGAGGAAGACGCGCGTAAAATGATGGCGGAAACAGGCAAAAAATACGCCGAAGATGCAGGCAGAGGCTGGCGTTTAATGGCTGCGTCGCCGAAGCCTATTGATATCCGCGAAAAGAAAATCATAAAAAAACTTGTCGATTCCAATGTAATAACGATTGCGTGCGGCGGCGGCGGAATTCCCGTAGTTGACAACAACGGCGTTCTTAACGGCGCATCTGCCGTAATCGACAAAGACTTCGCGGCGGCAAAGCTCGCCGAGCTTATCGAAGCCGATATTCTTTTCATTCTGACCGCCGTTGACCAAGTAAAATTAAATTTCAATACGCCCGATGAAAAATCACTCGCGCAAATCACCGTAGCCGAAGCAAAGCAATACATCGCCGAAAAACATTTCGCGCCCGGCAGTATGCTTCCGAAAATAGAAGCCGCCCTTGCCTTCGTAGAAAGCGCGGGCGGCAAAAAAGCAATTATCGGTTCGCTTCAAAAAGCAAGTGAAGCGATTGGCGGAAAAAGCGGCACCATAATTTCGAAATAATTCCAAATCGGTCTCGCCTGTCGCTTGTTAATTAACCCAGCGCACCATGTTAAGGTAGAGCGGGAAATCGGTCGCGGCATGTTCGGGAACGATAAGCCCCGCGTTGTGCGCTCTGACCAATGTAGCGGTGTGCAGCGGAATTTGATAAACATTTTCATTCGTTATTTGAACGGCTTGCGTAAGCATAGCCGTTCTTGCGTTTACGTCCATTTCGGATGTCGCGCCGAAGATTAAGCCGTTTAGCTGACCGTTATCAACGCGGCTTCTGTTTGTTGAGCCGATACTGATGCTGAGGAATTGTGTGCGCATAAAGCCGAGCAGTGATGATTGTGTGAAGCCGAAGATGCCCGCTTCAAATTCGCCCGCGTTAAGCAAGCCGTTGATTGCGGAGGCATCCTGCATACGAATCGTTACGGGAACGCCGATGTCACGCAGATTGGCTTGAATTACTTCCGCCATTGCCGCGCGCGGACCCGCGTGGGTTACGATTTCGAAACCGAGGGTTGCGGGGTCGATATTGTGTTCTTCAAGCAACGCCCTTGCGCCGTCGGGGTCGAAGCGCGGCATACCGTCTTCCGTCGCGCCGATAAATGCCATCGGTGCCTGCCCCCAAGTCGGCTCTACATAACCGTCATAAGCCACTAAAACCATAGCTTCTTTGTCGATTGCCATTGCGATAATCGTGCGTTTTTCCACCGTGTCAAACTGCGGAAGCGTGTTGTTAAGCCACATGATGTTTTGTTGTGTACTCGGAAGATTTACAACCGTCATCGCGGTATTGGCTTCCATATTTGCGATATCGGAAGATTGAAGCATAACGTTGTAGTCGATTTCACCCGCTTCAAGCGCGAGAGTTCTTGCAAATCCTTCGGAAATAATTCTGATGGTAACGGATTCAACTCTTGCGGCGCGTGCGGCGTCAAAATAATTTTCATTTGCCGTGAACGACAACGAAACGCCCCTTGTCCAATCTTCGAAAACAAACGGACCGGAACCGACGGGGTTTTCATTAAAGTCATGTTCTGCGTCAATCAAGGATTTCGGCATAATGAAG
>JAIRVD010000014.1 GCA_031254075.1 Clostridiales bacterium | reverse complement strand
TCATCAACGGAGAAGATAAACATCAGGAAAACAGCGGCACTAACGCGTTTACAACCGAATGCGAGCGGCTCGATTTGCTGTACAATATGAAAGCAATAATCTACAATTATAAATCGGGTTATGACAATCGGCAGTTATCGTTGTTCTGAAAATCGAGGGAAAACATGAAAAAACTCATTGTATTGTTAATCGCTGCGGCGTTCTTTTTTTCGGCTTGCGGCAGAAATAATTCGCCGTCTGTTGCCGCGCCGTCAGAAGAAGCGTCTGCTTTGCAAGCGGACGGAACTTATTCCGATGTTTTGAATTGGCATGATGACAGGTCGGTATTTTCGGGATTGGCGGAACAAAAAATAGACCCCGAAATCGCAAGGCGAATTAACGAAACGATTCAATCACTTTTGGTGACATATGCGGACGATTATGTTTTGGACAGTAGTCATCATTTGCAATGGCGCATAATGCGGCTTGACGATTTATGGCTGAGTGTAAAAATCTATGGTGAGGTATTCACACCGTCGCGAGGGCTGCCCGTAGCTTTCGCGCTTAATTTTGATATGCAGACCGGCGAGCTGCTGGCACTCGGTGATATGTTTGAAGCGGAGTCGGTGCTTGCATCTTTGGGTAACGGGGATTTCACTCAAGTATATGTAGCTTCCGGCGTCACAGACGAAGTTCACCTTCCCGTTCAATTGGAAGACGGGTATCGAAATTTTCGTTTTCTTTATTTCGACGAAAACCATAATTATGATTTCTATTTTGACAACGATAATTTATATTTAATTATCCGTGCCATTTCCACCAGACATTACACGATTTATTCGATGGCTTTAGCTGATGTAACACTATTTTCATATGGCGAACCGATTGTGACGGAGCAAATAATGCACGGAAATTTTTCCGGAGTTTCGAGTCGGAACAGCGGCGAAGAATCAGATGATTTGCAATTAGACATGCTTAATCGAGTTTATGAAAGATTAAGCGAATCGCAAAATGCCGAATGGATTGAATGCGATTTAGACGAAAACGGATTAAAAGGATTGATTTTGCAAGAACGAGAAACCGGCAGGATTATATGCATTTTTGCCATCAACGGAGACAGCGCGACGCTTGTTTTAAATACAATGGGAATGCAAATGACCTCTGTTTACTTTTTAAGCGACAACGGAAATATTATCTTTGCGTATGCGACATCGGGAACAACTTCATACAATTCGTATCGTCATTATAAGTTTGACGAACACGGCGAAACCCTTGTTTACGGAATATATGTAATTGGGGTAGAAGAATGGTATATAGAGCAATTAAAAGAAGACGGAATATACGACGAAATGGTTGCGGAATCTCCATACTTGTCCGAACCGGGATTATATTATTGGGGATTTTCCGAAGAACACACAGAAAGAACTTCAACGGAATTAACCGAACAGCAATTTTTACAAGCATTCGAAGAAATGATGGGGCAATCTTTTTATGATAGCCCGATGAGCCCCGAATGGCTTTTTATAACGCATTCATCTTCGCCCGCTCCCGAACCCGAACCCGAACCCGAACGCAACATCTTTTCATATTCCGAAGTTGATTCTGTTTTCGGACCGGGGCCGTTTTCGGTTAACGGATTAACGGAAATTTTCGGCGAACCGATTCGCGCGTTTGGGGTTGTTCATTACACGATGAATTATCATGTTGCGATAATTCTTGAATTTGAGGGGGTTACGTTTCATCTGGTGGAAAATTGGGATCCAGAGTTGTCCTTTAACAACGAAGAAAACGACGAGCTCGTTTACAACGCACCGTATGGTGAGTTTCTTGATATAAATAATTTTACGCTGTCCGATTTCGACAGGGAAGTATTGATAAAGCCTTACAGCACAACGATAACAGGCAACGCGTGGACTCTTCCCCGAGGGATTCAAATCGGCGATTCATTTGAGCAAGTTCGAGAAGC
Source organism: Clostridiales bacterium (assembly GCA_031254075.1). Taxonomy (GTDB): domain Bacteria; phylum Bacillota; class Clostridia; order Lachnospirales; family WQUN01; genus WQVC01. The sequence continues at coordinate 2,282 of JAIRVD010000014.1, read as the reverse complement.
ATATAATCATACTCACGCGATTTTACGTGAAGCAGAAGCATGGATTTATTATGAATACAGACCCGACATTATTGAACATCTTACCGACGATGAGTGGTTTAATGCAGAAAGTCAAACAGGCGGCATATGCTACCATTTTGAAGATGATTCTCTTAATGAGATTTCAATTTTTTGGTACAACGGCTATTTAGCGTTTGATTAGGAATTGAATTATAAGGAGACGATTATGAGCAAAAAAATCACGAAAGTCCTCTGTGCTAACAGGGGCGAAATTGCGATTCGGGTATTTCGGGCGTGTAAGGACCTTGGGCTTAACACGGTTGCGATTTACGCAAAGGAAGACGCGTACAATTTATTCCGCACAAAGGCGGACGCGTCGTATTTAATCGGCGAGAACAGAACGCCGCTCGGTGCGTATTTGGACATCGAGGCGATAATTCGGCTGGCGAAGGCGAAGCATGTTGACGCGATTCACCCGGGGTACGGATTTCTTTCCGAGAACGCGAATTTCGCGCGGGCGTGTGAAGAGAACGATATAATTTTCATCGGTCCGTCGTCGAAGGTTTTGATGCAAATGGGGGACAAACTCAACGCAAAAGAAATCGCAAAGCGTTGCAATGTTCCGACTATACCCGGAACGGAAACGCCGCTTTCGGGCGTGAAGGAAGCGACGAAGATTGCGAATGAATACGGCTATCCGATAATTTTAAAAGCGGCGGCGGGCGGCGGCGGAAAGGGAATGCGCAAGGTTACGAACGACGAGGAGCTTGCGGCTGTTTTTCCGTTGGTGCAGAGCGAGGCATTAAAATCGTTCGGCAGCGGCGAAATTTTCATGGAGAAATTTTTGGTTGAGCCTAAGCATATCGAAATTCAAATTCTTGCGGACAAGCATAAAAATATTGTGCATTTATACGAACGCGATTGTTCGTTGCAGCGGCGTTATCAAAAGGTAATTGAAATCGCGCCGTCAGTTTCGCTTGAAAAAGATTTGCTGCAAAAAATTTACGACGACGCGGTGAAAATCGCGAAAGAAGTTGACTATGTAAGCGCGGGAACAGTGGAATTTCTTGTAGATAACGCCGGCAAACACTACTTCATCGAAATGAATCCGCGCATCCAGGTTGAGCATACGATTACGGAAATCATCACCGGAATCGACATTGTTCAGGCGCAAATTTTAATCGCGGAGGGACAGAAGCTGTCCGACGAGATGATTGATATTCCGTCACAGGACGCGGTACGCGTTAACGGAATCGCCATTCAAAGCCGCGTAACAACCGAAGACCCCGCGAATCATTTTTCGCCCGATGTCGGAAAAATTACGGTATATCGTTCGAGCGGCGGACACGGCGTTCGGCTTGACGCGGGCAATTGTTATTCCGGCGCTGAAATTCTGCCGTATTATGATTCTTTGCTTGTAAAAGTTTGCGGCTACGGACATTCGTTTGACGCGGCGATTCGCCGTTCGCGCCGCATTTTAGGCGAAATGCGAATTCAAGGCGTGAAAACGAATATTCAATTCTTAAATAATATTTTAGACCATCCGAAATTTCTTGTGGGCGAATGCAACACAACTTTCATCGACGATACGCCGTCGCTGTACGAACTTCCCGCGTCACGCGACCGCGATACGAAGATTCTTTCATACATCAGCGAAATCGCCGTAAACGGCAGACAAACCGCACCGCGCACTATGGAACCCGCGCCCGTTCCGGAGGAAACTCATGCGCCGAAAAACGGTTTGAAACAATTGCTTGACGAAAAGGGTCCAGACGCAGTAAAAGATTTTTGCTTGCAAAGCAAAAAATTGTTGCTTTCCGACACAACTTTGCGCGACGGGCATCAATCTTTGCTTGCTACGCGCGTTCGCACGAAGGACATGGCGGAGATTGCGAATTACACCGCGTTTGCAATGCATGACGCGTTCGGGCTTGAAGTGTGGGGCGGCGCGACTTTCGACGTTGCGTATCGCTTCCTCAACGAATCGCCATGGGAACGTTTAGCGATTCTGCGTAAAAAAATTCCGAATCTGCTGTTTCAAATGCTTCTTCGCGGCGCGAACGCCGTCGGTTACACTTCGTATCCCGATAATTTGATTCGGCAATTCATCAAGGAAGCCGCCGACGCGGGAATTGATGTTTTCCGCGTTTTCGATTCATTAAACTGGATGCCAAATATGGAGCTCTCCATTGAAGAGGTCTTGAAAAACAATAAAATATGCGAAGGCTATATCTGCTATACAGCTGATATTTCCGACCCGTTACGCGATAAATATAATCTCA
>JAIRVD010000258.1 GCA_031254075.1 Clostridiales bacterium | reverse complement strand
CATAGACGCCGAACAAATTATTTCAATCAATTTTGAAGAAATAGACTACGAACACCTCACTACCTACCGCGTTCTTTATGATTACATCAAAACGCTCATTCTTCCCGATAAAATGAATTATATATTTTTGGACGAAATACAACATGTTGAAGGCTTTGAAAAAGCGGTTGACAGCTTGTTTTTGAAGAAAAACTGCGACGTGTATATCACAGGCTCAAATGCCTGCTTTCTTTCGGGCGAGCTTGCGACGCTGCTTTCGGGTCGGTATGTGGAGCTTAAAATGCTTCCGCTTTCTTTCAAGGAGTTTTGCTCGGCGCTTGACACGGGGTTATCGAAAACCGACAGTTTTAACGAGTATTTAAAGATTGGCTCATTTCCGTACACATTAAGATTTTCAAAGCACGAACGTGAAGCGAAAGAATATTTGCGAGACGTATATAATACAGTTTTGCTGAAAGATATTGTTAAGCGTTTAAAGATTTCCGATGTAGCGAGCCTCGAAAGTATAACGAAATTTATTTTTCACAACATCGGCAGCATAGTGTCGCCCACAAAAATCGCAAACACTTTAAAATCATCCGGAAAGGGTGCAGACCAAAAGACGGTGAATAAATACATTAACGGTCTTTGCGACAGTCTAATCCTGTACCAAGCGTCAAGGTACAATATCAAGGGCAAAGAGTTTCTCTCGACGCAGAGCAAATATTACTGTGTGGATATCGCGTTGCGTAATATGCTTGTGCGCGGAAAGGATAGTGATATTGGGCATATCCTTGAAAACATTGTCTTTTTAGAGCTAAAGCGGCGAAGATATGATGTATATGTCGGGCAGTTTGACGGAACAGAAGTGGATTTCGTTGCCATCAACCCTGACGGAATTATGTATTTCCAAGTCGCGGCAACCGCGCTTGACGAAAACATATTAAAACGGGAGTTGACTTCGTTACGAAAAATCTCGGACAATTATCCAAAGTTTCTTCTCACACTCGACGATGTGTTCGGAACGGCTGACTATGAAGGGATAAAGAAAGTGAATGTGATTGACTGGCTATTGGGGATTTTTCCCGCAAAATAAATCACGGAAAGGTAACCCATATGAAAAAAAAGTTTATATTATTAATTTTAATATTTTTTTTTGTATCATGTTCACAAAAAGAAGAAATTATCGAAAATGAAAATATTCTTATTGAAATTGAAGAACCGCATCAAGAACCAACACCGCAACCGGATGAAAGAATATTGCCGAATGTATTGATACATCCGGCGTTGGCTGCGGTGCTTGAGGATTTTCCGGCGTATACGACGAATGATTCGCCGTTGCTTCCGCGCGGGTCGTCGGGGACGGAAAACATTTTACGTGTGGGTGTCGGTACATCATCGACATTTCCGGGATTGTTTTTGAAAACGCACAGCGAAGATTCGTTTGACAGTTCGTTCGGAGGCTTGGCGAATGATTCGATTGTTTCGTTTGATGCGGGAAATATTATAACGAACAACGGCATTGCGACATTTCGTTATGACAGAGAAGAAAACGTAGTTGTTCTGGAAATGCAGGAAGAAGTTTTTTGGCATGACGGAACTCCGTTGACGCTGGACGACCTTGTTTTTGCGTATGAAGTGGTTGCGCATCCCGAATACACGGGGGTTCGTTTTGACGCGGCGAATTTTATTCCGAATGTGAAAGGCATCGCGGAATATCGTGCGGGCGAAACGGATTCTATTTCGGGAATGGTTCTTTCGAACGAAAACCGCATGTTGCATATTTATTATGAAAATCCGTTGCCGCCGTCGGCTTTGTTTATCGGCGGAATTTGGCTTGACCCGATTCCGCGCCATTGGATTTCGTTCGCGATAGAACAATACGGACACGCGAATCTTCACAGGCACCCCCGTGCGCGGAGTCAGTTGCTCGGGTTTGGAGCGTTTATAATAGAAACCGTTGTACCGGGCGAATCGGTTTATTTTATCGCTAACGATAATTATTGGCAGGGCGCGCCGCTTGTTGACGGGATTTTGGTTGAACTGCTTAGTTTCGATATGATTCCGGCGGCGATGCGAGCGGGCGATTATGATATTGCGGCATATCAAGCCGCGAATTTGGCAGAACATAATTTAATGAACCCGACAAATTATCAGCTATATGGTTGGCCTTCCGCCTCAACCACGTTTTTGAATTTCCGTCTCGGCGGAATGGGCGAAAACGGAGTTTATCTCCGTGATGACGAACACCCGATTACAAATGTCGCGATTCGCCGCGCGTTGGCACACGCCGTTGACAGGCAAATCGTTGCCGATGTAATAGGACAGGGGTTGCATGTGCTTGCGACGTCGGTGCTTCATCCGTTTAACGCCGGAAATTTCATTGATTTTTCACGGCAGGGATTTTATTTCGATTTGCAGCTTGCAAATCAAATCCTTGACGATGCGGGTTTCACGGAACGCGACGAAGAAGGTTTTCGACTAGACCTAAACGGCGAACCGATGACCTTTATTTACGGACAACATTCCAATCCGACGCATGATGTTCTTGTGCGCGTAAATATTCAAAATTGGGGCGAAATAGGTTTGCGCGTTGATATGTACGAAGGCGATTTCATCGACTGGAATTTATTTTCCGACATCGTAACCGGTACCGACATCGGACCAATCGACATATTCGCCATGGGATGGTCGCTCGGCGCAAACCCCGCGCCGCATGTTCTTTGGAGCAGAACCGCCGCCTACAACATGCCGCGCTACACAAGCCCGGCGTTCGAAAGTATTCTGAACGACATTGATTCCGAAAACGCTTGGGACCCCGCTTTCCTCGCCGACGCGTATACCCGGTGGGAACGCGCCTTTTTCGAAGAAGTCCCCGCAATCCCGTTCACATGGAACCTCGACCTCGTCGCCGTAAATAACCGCGTGGCAAATTACAGCCGCGTTCGTATAGATTCCGGCTTGAATCAACCGGGCAACATGAGCCAATCAACATGGGGTAGCCATCTAATCGGTTTAACCGCTCCTGCACCGTATACGAATTCAGATTAAGGAGACTAAAATGATAAATGTAAAAGGCAAATTAATTTGATACGAAAAAAAATTCCGTCGGGGTTTAATATTCGTGATACAGCGTCTTCCGGGGTTGCCTCTTCCGCCGGGGAAATTGATTTGGATATTATGTGTATGCCTCTGACATGATTGAATGGATGTTTACGCAATCGAAATAAGTAATAACTCTACGCCTGTCTCTTGCGAGAGAAGCCCTGTTTTTATGCGGACATCGGTGTCTTGGCATAGGGACAGGGCTTCGATTAATTTTTCCGTTGTGAAACGTTTGCCGTGGGAAAGGGCTTCGTTGACGGCGAAGTCGTAG
>JAIRVD010000388.1 GCA_031254075.1 Clostridiales bacterium | reverse complement strand
GACGATTTACACTCAAATGAAATTGAGCGGCGTTCTGCACCAACACTGTCTGGACGTGGAACGCCAAGCCGAGGAGCGGATGACGTTCATGCTCCCGCGAATGCTCACGAAGAATCCGCCCCCGGACAAGGGAGCCGACCCGATGGGTTGGGCGGCACACATGACGATGTTGAAAGCCCAAGTAGACGAGAACATCAAAGCCGAACTGATTTACGAATAGAGCAAACGCCGCCGAGAGGCGGCTTTTTTGATGCTGCGCCGCAAGTCGCACAACTGTCACTCGACATGATTCCAAGTGAAACAGCACAACGGGAAGCTATAGCACAGGAAGAAGAAGCCGAACGTGCTTCCTTAATTGTTGAAACTACTGCGGAAGATATAGACCGTGCAATTATTGCATGGAATGATGATGACGCAAGCAAAGCGCGTGTGCAAGCGTATATGTCTATCCATGAAAACGCACGCGCACTTGATACCGTTGAATTTCTAAAACATGAATACGGTTTGGACACGTTTATCGTTTCCGATGACGGCGCGGAAGTTGTTACCATTCCGTGGGAGAAGGTACAAAAGCATATCGGCATACTTATAGAAGAAGGGCGATTTATGGATGAGGGGCTTTTATTTTCTTCAATTGAAGTTCCCGAAAACAAAGTTTCACCTTTGTGGCGCGATTATCAACATGTTAAAAGCCAGCACCCCGATTCTGTATTATTTCATAGATTAGGCGATTTTTATGAAGTGTTAGGCAAGGATGCTCATACGGTTGCGGATGCGCTTAACGTAGCTGTAGGCAGCCGCGATATCGGGCTTGCGGAACGTGTGCCTATGGTTGACGTTCCCCATCATTCATTAGAGGGATACTTGGAAACGCTTAAAAATGCGGGCATGAACATCGCAATACGTCATGGTGCGGATGAAATAGAAACGCGTAAAGCTATATCAACTTTTTCTCAAGTTGATAAAAAGTTAGATGTCGCCCAACCAGAACCCGCCGTTAACTTCCGCATCACAGACCCGCACCTCGGCGAGGGCGGGCCGAAAACGAAATATAATTACAACGTGGCAGCTATCCGTGCATTAAAAACAATCGAAGCCGAAAACCGTAATGCCACGCCCGATGAGCAAGTAATTCTCTCTCGTTATGTGGGTTGGGGCGGCATTCAAAAAGCCTTTGACCCGGAAGCAAAAGGATGGGAAAAAGAATTTAACGAACTTCACGGTTTGCTTTCCTCCGAAGAATATGAGGCAGCTCGCGCATCCACGTTAAACGCGCACTACACAAGTCCATTGGTTATCGCCGCAATGTATGAAACATTGGAACGTCTCGGCGTAAAAGGCGGTAATATCTTGGAGCCGAGTTGCGGTACCGGAAATTTTCTCGGGCTTCTGCCCGATTCCATGCAAAGCGCGAAGTTTTACGGCGTTGAACTTGACCCCATCACAGGGCGCATCGCACAGCAGCTTTACCCGCAAGCCGACATAAAAGTCACAGGTTTTGAAAAAACCGATATGCCCGACAGTTTTTTTGATGCGGCAATCGGCAATGTGCCTTTCGGCGGTTATGGCGTAATTGACAAAAAATATGATAAACACAACTTCATGATACACGACTATTTTTTCGCAAAATCGCTTGACCAAGTTCGTCCCGGCGGGATTGTTGCGTTTATAACATCAAAAGGCACATTGGACAAAGCAAACCCCAGAGTGCGAAAGTATCTCGCGGAACGCGCAGATTTACTCGGCGCGGTTCGTCTTCCCAACAACGCTTTTCTAAAAAATGCGGGAACGGAAGTTACTACCGATATAATATTTTTACAAAAGCGCGACACGCTACAAGTCACGGAGCCGGAATGGGTTCATTTGGGTAAAACGGAAAACGATATACCGATTAACGCTTATTACGCCGAAAATCCGCACATGGTTCTTGGCACGATGGCAGTGGACAGTGGCAACCGGATGTATGGAAACGAAAACGCATCAACATGCTTACCATTCACAGGGGCAGACTTGAAAGAACAACTTCGGTCTGCCCTTTCACATATTCGCGGACAAATCACCGAGGCAGAAATTGATGCGGACGAATTGAATGAAAGCGAACGAGTTTCAATTCCTGCCGACCCGCGCGTGAAGAATTTCAGCTACACCATGGTTGAAGACGCGGTATATTTTCGCGAAAACAGCCGTATGTTTCTTGCGGAAATGACCGCCTCGTCACTTGAACGCGTTCGCGGCATGGTGGAAATCCGGGAATGTGTGCGTGAACTGATTGATATGCAGTTGCACGATTATTCCGAAAGCGATATAAACCGCCAACAAAGCCGTCTGAATGAACTGTACGAAGATTTTACGCAAAAACACGGACTTATAAATTCCGCTGCCAATGCCCGCGCATTCAGCGCGGATTCTTCGTATTATTTGCTCTCATCACTTGAAATTGTAGACGAAAACGGCAATCTTTCACGTAAAAGCGACATGTTCGACAAGCGCACAATTAAACAGGTGCGCGAAATAACATCCGTCGATACTTCCGCAGAAGCACTTGCTCTTTCCATTTCGCGTAAGGCAAAAGTGGATTTGCCGTTTATGGCGGAGTTTACAGGTCTTTCCGAAAAAAAAATCGTTACCGATTTACAGGGGGTTATTTTCAAAGACCCAAAGACGCACGATTTTGAAAAGCCAAGCTATTTAACCGCCGACGAGTATTTATCCGGGAATGTGCGTGAAAAATTGCTTTTTGCAAACCAAATGGCACAGCAATATCCCGAAGATTACATTACTCATGTCAATGCTTTGAAAATCGCGCAGCCCAAAGATTTAGAGGCTTCGGAAATTGACGTCCGGCTTGGCGCTACATGGGTAAGCCCCGAATATTACAGTCAATTCATGTATGAGACTTTGAAAACGTCAATATATCAAAAAAGTGCAATCAAGCTTCATTACACAGATGTAACGTGTGAATGGAGTATTTCCGGCAAGACAGTTCCTCGCCCGGATGATGTTTTGGTAAACACTACGTTTGGAACAAGCCGCGCCAACGCGTATCGAATTATTGAAGAAACGCTTAACCTGCGCGACATCCGCATTTACGACACTGTCATGGAAGGAGACAAAGAAAAACGTGTAATTAACAGAGACGAAACCATGCTTGCACAGCAAAAACAAGAATCCATTAAGCAAGCTTTTAAAGAGTGGATTTATAAAGATGCGGAAAGGCGGCAAACGCTTGTTGAAACGTACAATATACTCTTTAATTCCACGCGTCCGCGAGAATATGACGGCAGACACATTGAGTTTGCGGGCGCATCGCCCGAGATTTCACTGCGTCCGCATCAGCGCGGCGCGATTGCGCGGATTCTTTACGGTGGCAATACGCTTCTTGCGCACGAAGTCGGCGCGGGAAAATCATTTGAAATGATTGGCGCGGCAATGGAAAGCAAACGCCTTGGATTATGTAACAAAAGCTTATTCGTGGTGCCGAACCATATTATTGAAGATATGGCAAGCGAAGTTCTGCGTCTTTATCCCGCCGCGAATGTTCTTGTGGCAAGTAAAAAAGATTTCGAGCCGAAAAACCGCAAGAAATTTTGCGCTCGTATAGCAACAGGCGACTACGACATAGTAATCATCGGGCATTCGCAGTTTGAAAAAATTCCTCTTTCCAAGGAACGTCAGGAAATGTTGCTTTCTGAACAAATTGACGATTTATCACGGGGAATTATGCTGCTCAAGAAAGAAAAAGGCGAACGCTTCACTATTAAGCAAATGGAGAAATCCAAGCGAACACTTGAAACTCGCCTTGCGAATCTAACGGACGATTCGCGCAAAGATGACGTCGTTACATTCGAGCAGCTTGGGGTTGACCGTTTATTTGTGGACGAGGCACACAATTACAAAAATCTTTTCTTGGTGACGAAAATGCGCAACGTGGCAGGGCTGTCGGCATCGGAAGCGCAAAAATCCGCCGACCTCTTTATGAAATGCCGTTACATGGATGAGCTGACAGGCAGAAAAGGTGTTATCTTCGCAACGGGAACGCCCGTTTCCAGATCGG
>JAIRVD010000366.1 GCA_031254075.1 Clostridiales bacterium | reverse complement strand
ATTTTGCAAACGATTGCGGGCGGCGGATATGCGCGTCCGTTCAAAACGCATCACAACACGCTCGAAATGGAAATGTACCTGCGCATCGCGCCGGAGCTTGCGTTAAAGCGTTTAATCGTCGGCGGGCTTGAGCGCGTTTATGAAATCGGACGCTGTTTCCGCAACGAAGGAATAAGCACGCGCCATAATCCGGAATTCCTGATGCTTGAACTCTACGAAGCTTACACTGATTATCACGGAATGATGGAAATTGCGGAGTCGATGCTAAAGAGCGTGACTGAAAAAGTTTTAGGCACAACAAAAATAACTTATGGCGAACACGAAATTGATTTCGGAAAACCGTTCGAGCGTTTATCAATGGTTGACGCGGTGAAAAAATACGCGGATGTTGACTTTGACAAACTGGACTTAAACGCCGTAAAAGAAATCGCGAAAGCAAAAAAAATAAAATTTGAACAACATCATAAGAAAGGCGATATTCTTTCGCTGTTCTTCGAGGAATTCGCGGAGAAGCATTTAATTGCGCCGACTTTTGTCATCGACCATCCGGTGGAAATTTCACCGCTCGCCAAGCGCATTCCGAATAATCCCGATTACACCGAGCGTTTTGAATTATTTATCGCGGGCAGAGAAACGGCAAACGCGTATTCGGAATTAAACGACCCGATTGACCAACGTTCGCGCTTCAAGCATCAGGAAGAACTCCGCGCATCGGGCGACGAAGAAGCAACCATGTCAGACGAAGATTTCCTGACCGCGATAGAATACGGCTTACCCCCGACCGGCGGAATGGGAATCGGCATCGAGCGATTGATAATGCTCCTCACAAACTCGGCATCCATTCGCGATGTAATTTTCTTTCCGACAATGAAGCCAAATTAATCCACAAAGCGAGTTAAACACCCCCATGTATTACACCCGACTTGCATTTCGCGTAAGTTTTTATTAGACTTACGCGATAATTTTTTAAAATAAAGCAAAGGGAGGATTCAAACAATGAATCGAAAAATTATGTTTTTATGTTTTGTAATGTCTGCCGTTCTTTTCCTCGCAGCCTGCAACACCGAAACACCCGCCGACGGCGGAAATAACACCGGCGGAACACAAACACAAACCGACGGAAACGACGGCGCAACAACGGGCAACGACCCGGCACCGGTAACAGGCGACGAAATTCGCATAGGCATTATCGCGCCGCTTACAGGCGAAGTAGCCATTTACGGCATTGCGTCAAGCAACGGTTCCGAGCTTGCTTTCTCGGAAGTAAACGCGGCAGGCGGAGTTTTGGGCTCACAAATTCGCGTGTTTAAACACGACGACGAGCATAACCCCGTAACATCCGTTTCCGTATTCCAAAGACTCGTTAACCAAGAAAACGTAGTCGCAATCGTCGGACCCGTTACAAGCGGACCCGCAAACGCAGTCGGCGCAGCCGCCGCACTCGACGACGCCATTCCGCTGATTTCCCCTACCGGAACACATGAAGACGTTACAAGCCACGGCGATTTCGCGTTCCGCGCTTGTTTCCTTGATAATTTCCAAGCACGCAGCATGGGTAAATTCGCTGTTGAACAACTCGAAGCATCCACTGCCGCGGTTCTCTTCAACTCAGGAAGCGCATACTCCGAAGGTCTTGCCGATAACTTCCGTCAACAATTTGAAGCAATGGGCGGAACAATCGTTGCATTCGAAGCATACAGCGACGGCGACGTTGATTTCAGAACACAGCTCACAAACATCAACGCAAGAAACGCAGATGTTCTCTTCCTGCCCGACTACTACAGCACCGTTGCAAACATCGCAACACAAGTCCGTGAACTCGGCGTAACCGCAGTCATGCTCGGCGCGGACGGCTGGGAAGGTATCTTCGACGTTCTCGACGACCCCTCAATTATGAATGGTTCGTTCTACAGCGCACACTTCGCCTCCGACGACCCCGACCCGATGGTTCAATCCTTCATCACCAACTACACCGCTGAATTTGGTATGGCACCCAGCTCCTTCGCGGCTCTCGGCTACGACGCCGCTCTCATCATAGCTCAAGCCATCTCAGAAGCAGGCTCAACCGACAGCGCGGCAATCATCAACGCCCTTCAAAACATCAATTTCTCAGGCGTTACCGGAAATGTCACCTTCGACCCCAACGGCGACCCCATCAAAGACCTCATGGTAATTACCATTGAAACAGCAGACTCAGGCACAATAGCACGCTTCTACAGCCGCGTATCTCCGTAATTGATAAATATTATTTAAGACCTTGGGCAACCTCCGAAAACCATCCTGCATGTTTTCGGGGGGTTGCCTGAGAGTTCCCAATGTCTTGCCCTTTCCCAAAAGGACTGATATCAATGTTTGAAATGTTTGTTTCGCATTTGATTAACGGGTTACAAATAGGCAGTATTTATGCCTTAATCGCGCTTGGGTATACTATGGTTTACGGTATTGTCAAGCTTATCAATTTTGCCCACGGTGATGTAATCATGGTGGGTGCTTTTATTATTTTGTTTTTGGTAACGGGAGCGGGGATTCCGTTTATTCCGGCAGTTTTGACAGCGATGGCGGGCTGTGCGTTGCTTGGTGTTTTGATGGAGAAGATTGCGTATAAGCCGCTTAGGAATGCTACAAGATTGAGTGCGCTAATTACGGCGATTGGTGTGAGTTTGTTTTTGCAGAACGCGTTTTTGGTGCGGTTCAGCCCGAATCCGCGTCCGTTTCCGCGCCCTGCGATTAGCGGGTCTTTGAATTTGTTCGGGGATGTGAGTATAAGTTATTTGGCGTTAGTGACGATTGTGGTTTCGGCTGTGATGATGATTTTGTTGCACTTTTTTGTTAAGGGAACGAAAATGGGGAAAGCGATGCGCGCTGTTTCGGAGGATTCCGGAGCGGCATGTTTGATGGGGATAAATGTAAATAATACTATTGCGGTTACGTTTGCTGTGGGTTCGGCTTTGGCGGCGGTCGGCAGCGCGTTGTATGCTTCTACATATCCGCAGGTTGAGCCGTTTATGGGCTTGCAAATGGGGCTGAAGGCGTTTGTTGCGGCGGTTTTGGGCGGAATCGGGATAATTCCGGGCGCGATGCTCGGCGGAATTCTTCTCGGCATTGTTGAGAGTATGACAAAGGCTTATATTTCCACGCAATTGTCCGATGCGGTTGTGTATGGAATTTTGATAATTGTGTTGCTTCTGAAACCGTCGGGTCTTATGGGCAAAACAACAGGGGAAAAGGTATGAAAAAGGCATATGCAATTAACGCCGGGTTGGTGTTGACGTTATTTGCGGTAATAACGTTGCTATTTCATTTAGGAATTTTGAACCGTTTTCATAACGGTTTAATTTTGTTGGTATGCATAAATATTATTTTGGCGGTGAGTTTGAATTTATCGGCAGGTTTTTTGGGGCAGTTGGTGTTGGGACACGCGGCATTTATGGCTGTCGGAGCGTATGCCGCCGCGATTTTTTCTAAATATATTACGGGAAGCGAAATCGGGTTAAGCGGAACGCCTTTGCTAATTGTGGCGTTGATACTCGGCGGACTGGCTGCGGCTGTTGCGGGAATAATTATAGGAGTGCCCGCTCTGCGGCTTCGCGGTGACTATATCGCGATTATAACTTTGGGTTTCGGGTTGATTGTACAGTCGCTTATTAATTATTTCAGAACATACACGGGCGGAGCGCAGGGATTGCTTGGAATTCCGCGTCTTACGAATTTTAATAATGCATATTTTATTGTGGTAATTACGGTTTTGGTGTTAGTTTGTCTTATCCGCTCGCGGCACGGGCGCGCGATGATTGCGATTCGCGAAGACGAAATCGCGGCGGAGGCTTCCGGCATTTCGACTGTTTATTATAAAATTCTCGGCTTTACGGTTTCGGCGTTTTTCGCGGGCGTTGCGGGCGGGCTTTATGCACATTATCTCGCGATGCTTGATTCGCGCGCGTTCGGATTCAGTTATTCGATTGAATTGCTTGTAATCGTTGTTCTCGGCGGGCTCGGTTCGTTCACAGGCGCAATCGTCGCCGCCGTTGTGCTGACGCTTCTGCCTGAAATTCTGCGCGAGTTCCAGCAATACAGAATGCTCGTCTACGCAATTATGTTAATTGCAATGATGATTTTCCGCCCGAAGGGGCTTATGGGAACTTACGAGTTCTCTGTTTTCGGAATTTTTGATAAATGTAAAAAAGTTTTTGTGAAATTTAAGCGGAAGGGGGCGCAGTGATGCCGTTATTGGAAGCCAAGGGAATGGGCGTTGATTTCGGTGGACTGCGCGCCCTTTCCGATTTCGAAATCGCAATCGAGCCGAACGAGCTTGTCGGGCTGATTGGTCCGAACGGCGCGGGAAAAACGACCGCTTTTAATTTGCTTACGGGCGTTTACGCGCCGACAGAAGGCGTTATTTTATTAGAAGGAAAAAATATTGCGGGTAAAAAACCGTATAGAATAAATAACATGGGCATCGCGCGGACATTTCAAAATATTCGTTTATTCAAAGGGCTTTCGGTTATCGAAAACGTAAAAACCGCTTGCCACGCGCATATGAGTTACGGCATTTTAAGCGGAATCATGCGCCTGCCGAAATATTGGCGCGAAGAAGCGGCGATTCATAAAGAGGCGTTGGAACTGCTTTCCGTTTTCGACATGGCAGACCTCGCGGACGTAAATGCCGGAAACCTGCCGTACGGCAAACAGCGTCAGCTTGAAATCGCGCGCGCGCTTGCAACGCGCCCGAAGCTTCTGTTGCTTGACGAACCCGCTGCCGGAATGAATCCGAGCGAAACGCAACTTCTGATGGACACAATTCAGCTAATCCGTGAGCGTTTCGGCATCGCGATTCTGTTAATCGAACACGATATGAAGCTTGTTATGGGCATTTGTCAGCGCATGGTCGTTCTTGATTACGGCATGATAATCGCCTCCGGCAAACCCGAAGAAATAAAAAATAACCCGCGCGTCATCGAAGCGTATTTGGGGGAATAACGACCGACGGAGGAGGCATGAAATTGTTAAAAGTCACCGACTTACATGTTTCATACGGAGCAATTACCGCCGTAAAGGGCGTTTCTTTTCATGTTAACGAAGGCGAAATCGTAACACTGATTGGCGCGAACGGCGCGGGAAAAACCACCGTAATGCACGCGATTTCCGGTTTATTAAAGCCCGCTTCGGGAACAATAGAATTTCTGAAGAAAAATATATCAACCACGGCACCGCATAAAATAATCGCACAGGGACTCGTTCAGGTTCCCGAGGGCAGACGCATCTTTGCAAAAATGACCGTAAAAGAAAATCTTTCCATGGGCGCATATCTGAAAAAAGCAAAGGCAAACGACTACCAAGAAATCTACTCCCTTTTCCCGCGCCTGCACGAACGCCGCCGCCAACTCGCCGGAACTCTCTCCGGCGGCGAACAGCAGATGCTCGCAATCGGACGCGCCCTTATGTCAAAACCCAAAATGCTTCTGCTCGACGAACCTTCAATGGGTCTCGCCCCAATCCTTGTAAAGGAAATATTCCGTATAATAAAAGAATGCAATAACGCAGGCGTCACCATACTTCTCGTAGAACAAAACGCAAATATGGCGCTCTCCATAGCCGACCGCGCCTACGTTCTTGAAACAGGCTTGGTAGCCCTCGAAGGTTCCGCCGAAGATTTAATCGCAAACGACGATGTAAAGAAGGCGTATTTAGGAGCGTAGAAATGCGTATTTTTGTATTTGTGATGTTGCTTACATTTGCGTTTGTTGCCTGTGACAGAAAAAATAATGATATGCCTGTCAGCGGTATTGCGTACGAAAAATCTGATACGACTCCCGCGCCCGATGTAAATATGCCCGAGCCGATACCTGAACCCGCATCGGCACCACACCCGACACCTACACACGAACCCACGCCGGCGCCAATACGTAACCCCAATTTGCCGCGAGATGTAAGACCTGATGTTTCATTGATTGTTGAATCCTCTTACAGCATTGAATCGGAAATATCGGATGGTGTTCTTACGGTGGTCATTTATGATGCGATGTTGGAGCCGTACTTTGATTTGGGGAAAGACGATACACTGATACTCGATTACAGAGTATTCGTTCACAATGAATTCTTTGGGGTACAAGGAAGGCAACAAG
Source organism: Clostridiales bacterium (assembly GCA_031254075.1). GTDB lineage: Bacteria > Bacillota > Clostridia > Lachnospirales > WQUN01 > WQVC01. Next base: position 1,999 of record JAIRVD010000366.1, on the reverse strand, counting down.
GGGGAGTATTTGACACAGAGACTATGAGCTTTTGGTATGACAGTGAACTTTTTCTTGATGGGTCTGTGTCATATGATTTTCCCGGCAGAAACATAATTTTCAAATTAACGTTTAACGAAGAATCTTCAACATATGAAGTATTTATGTGTAAGCACAGTCCGTTTTATTTGGCAACGTACACTCGTTTTCTTGATGGTTCAGAGGAAAACCGATGGGCTTCGCCGATTATAGTTTACGGACCCGTTCCGCCGCAGCCGAATTTGCCGTTTATAGATAATGAAGCGGATATAAGCGATTTTGGGCGGCAGGTTGCCGAGGAGTTTTTAAGCCGATATATTACGATATTTACGGGTATACCCGTATTAATGGAAGACCAAAGGTTTTCGCATTGGGTGAGGAGCGAGAACGGCTGGATTGAAACGTTTACAGATGCAGTTCCGTTCTTATACACCCACTACGGAAGAATTGAAACTGTTTACAATCGGCAAGGAGAGATAGTGCGACGTATTGAGCCTTTTCTGTTTAACGATGAAGCCGAGGGGTGGTACATCAGCGGCTTTGGATTGATTTATCTCGGCAACAACGGGATTCCTGACATTCTTCTTTATTCAGACATCCTATGGGCAACGGGCGGTATTCCGTATGAAGGAGTGTTATACAGATATATTGACGGGGCTTATACACCGGTACATCCATCCGATGCAACCTCTGCTTTATATGCGGAAGCGTACTTTCAAACCGATTCGGGAAGATATGTAGCATTTACGGCAACACAGGAATATGACGAAGGGGCAAATTTACTTTATGTAGATTTTAACGATGATGCTACGGTGAATACCGAGCTTATCGCAGAAGGTTACAATCGTTCATTCGGGGCGGAATTCTGGCAGTGGAATAATGTATTAAACGGAGAAAGCGAAAGACTTATTGTCAGGACATACGACGGCGGATTTTTAATGGGTACAATTCCCGGAATGCCGAATGAAACGCTTGCAAGAATTCGTCCGTTAACTTCACTTAAAAACGAAATTACGGAATCCGTAACGCGGCGGTTAATTGAAGAAGGAATAATTCTAGAAGGGTAGATAATTATGCGAGTATCAGAAATGATGACAAAGGATGTTGCAACGGTAACGGAAGAGGCTTCGTTGAATAAGGCGTTTATGGTTTTGCACGAGGGACGGCACAAGGTTCTTCCCGTGGTGCGCGGAGAACGGCTTGTGGGGTTGCTTTCGGAAAAGCTGCTTGCGGAGGTGCGCCCTTCGAAGGCGACGGCGTTAAGCGTTTATGAGATAAACTATTTAATGACGCGCACGAAGGTTCGCGATGTAATGTTAAAGCTTGAAGAAGTTTTTCATATATCGCCCGACGCGCTGGTGGAAGAAGCCGCGCTCGCGCTTTATACGCACGACATCGGCTCGCTGCCCGTGGTTCATGCCGACAAAACCTTGGTCGGCATCGTTACGCAAACCGATATTTTCAGAACCTTCATTTCATTGATGGGCGTTCATGATAAGGGAACGCGCCTTGCACTCGACGTTGCAAACGACATCGGAATCGTCGCGAAAGTCTCACGCATTCTTGCCGACGCAGGAGTAAACATCAGTCACATCGGCAACTACGATAAGGGTAACGCCCGCCAAGAAATCGTCCTTCGCGTAGATACCCACAACACAACCGAAATTCTAAAAGCCCTCGAAGACGAGGGCATTAAGGTCACGGATGTGAGGGAGTTTGAGTAATGCTTAAAACGGAGAATTAAACCGTAAAGCTTTGCGCTAAAACATAAGTGTCAAAATCACCGGGGCTGCGCCAAAACATAATGCTCTTTTGGAATCTGTATTCGCCGTCGGGCAGTTCGCCGAACAGCCATCGCCAGTCAACGGCTGTTATTTCTGTTCGCGATTGAGGAATAATAAAGTAGCCTTCGGATGTAAAAGCCCAATTGCCTATGATTGGCATGACCGTTTCCCATTCGTCGCCGTTGCGTACATACAAC
>JAIRVD010000331.1 GCA_031254075.1 Clostridiales bacterium | reverse complement strand
AATTTATTACGGGAAGGGTAGGGGACTCGGTTGTTTCCGGGATTTCCGTTTCGTCAACCGGCGGCCACGGTTCCGATGTAGCCGATACCCGCAGTTCGATTTCTTCGCCCGAACTATTCGCAAGTGCGATAACTCCACCCGACGTGAAAACTAAAATTAACAATACATAGATGATATTTTTTTTCATGTAAAACCCTCCTCACCAATAAATCATCCCAATTATAACAGATGAAATAATTAAAAACAGCGAATATGCAACTAAAAACAGCGGCGTAAAAAGAACCGCCATTGCCGCGAGCGGAGCGGGGCGCGTTGCGGAGCCGACGATAAAGAACGCAAGCCCCGAGCCTTTGCTCATTCCGGCGGCAATCATGGAATTTGCAAGCGGAATCGCGCCGCCGCCGCAGGCGTACAGCGGAACACCAAGCACCGCGGCAAACAGCACCGCGCGAATGCCCTGATGCGCCCCGAGCGCGTTGTGAATCCAGACCTTTGGTATGTACAGCTCAATAATAGCGCCGATAAAAATTCCGATGAGGACGTAGAAGCCGACGTGCTTAAACATTTTCGCGCAGTTAAGAAAATATTTCTTGAAAAAAAACATCTTCGACGCGCGGTTTTCGATTTCGCTGCCGCCGTCTTCGTACAAATCCACATTATTCCGCACAATATATTTTATCGGAACAACGTACGCAATCAACCCAAGAGCAACACTTATCACAAACACCGACCCGGTAAGAACAATCGCCATCTCAAGCCCGAAGCCGGAAATTCCGCCGACAGTCATCACAAAGAGCTGCGGATTAATCAACGACGATGCCGCAAGAAATGTAACAAGCGGCGCGACATTAACACCGCTTTTATACAATTGCATAACCACCGGAATCGTCCCGAACGTACAAAGCGGCGAAACCATTCCAATCACCGCCGCCCACAAAACCGAAAAAAACGGCGACCGACTCACCGCACGATAAATTATTTTCGTCCACGAAGTAAATTTCAACAACTCGCCAATCAAAATTCCAATCGCCAAAAACGGCAGAATATTCATCAGCGTTTTCCAACAATGCTCGAGCAAAATAGGGATTGATTCCAGATACCACTGCCAGTCCATTATTTAACCACCCATTGCCCGTTTTTATTTGCGCCTACACGTTCAACCATCCCCGAGGTCTTTAATAAATTTATATGCGATTTTATATTTCGCTCGGCGATGCCTAGTTCTGCGGCAATTTTTTTTATTTTCACATTCGGATTTTCGGACATAATAAACATAATACGTTTTTGAGTTTCGTTGACATCAAATTTTGTGGTGATGTTTGTGGTGATGTTTGTGGTGATGTCAGCATCACTATAAAACGTCACCGCAAATTCATTTCCATTTTTAAACGCAATGGTTGGCTCGGGTTTTCCTGCCGATTTGCAAACTTTTTTGATGTGTTCAATGCCGCGTCCCCATGATTCAATCATTCCTGCGCGAAAAAACACTCCCGCAATCATCGGGTTGTGAGGTTCGGAGCGATGCGTTGTCAATAAATCATCTAAACCGCGCGGCAAATACCCATCGTTGTAAATAATCACCTTATCAGGAAACACCTTTATTTGAATCGGAATCCCCGTGCTGTAATCTCTGTGGCATATCGCATCTCGCCATGATTCTTTCCATTCAAGGGTTTGAGATTCCACGTTGCACATCCCTTCTTAATGTTATTATAACCACCTGCGGGCGTGCGAAAACGCGCGGGAAGTATGTGCCTATGCCGTTGGTGACGTAGACGGGAACGCCGTCTGCGGATTTTGCCCAACCTTCACGAAAGCGTTGTCCGTGCATGGTGATTCCGTCGGTGAAATAAAAGTACGGAGCCCACAGCCCGAAGAAATTAACTTGCCCGCCGTGGGTGTGACCGCTGAGAATCAGGTCAATGCCGTTTGTTGATGTTTCCATTGTAACATCGGGGATATGTACTGCAAGCAAAACAAAATCGTCGGGGTGGGCGGCGGAAACGGCATCCGCAATATGCCACGGAGCGGTTACGCCGACGATATAGAAATTTTCGTGAATATGTATTCCGTTGTTAAAGATATCGGTGACGCCGTGGGTTCGAAGTTCCGAAAAGTATCTGCTGCGCGGCAAATCGTGATTACCGGGTGAGGCAAAAATTCCGTCCGTGGTTTCGGTTCGTGAAAGAATTTCGATTGCATACCAACGCGAATCGGTGATATCACTGCGAATATCTCCGCCGACCAGCAGCATGTCGATGTCCGTTTCATTGAGCCGCGCGACAACGCGTTCAAGTCTTTCGGCGGAAATATCATGGGTATCGGCAACAAAAGCAATGCGATACCCATCCAAATCCTCCGAAACGCGAGAGCTGTAAAAGGGAATTTCTACGTATTGAATAATTCTGTCAAGCGTAAGCGCATGAACGATGTGAATAAGAAAAATAATTGCAATTAAAGCGACAAAATTTTTTAATCGCTTCCTTATTTTCATAGCCTAAAGCTTCTTCTTTGGCGCGGTTCGGGAAGTGCGCTTTTCGCGCTTACAAGACGCGGGTTGTCGGGGAATTTATTGAGCCCGATTTCAAGGGATTTGCGTGCGTCGTCCGTAAAGCCGTGATAGAACGAATTCATTGAAAAAAGCATGTATTTTTCCGAAGTTTCTTTAGGAAGAGAGATAAGTTTTTCGAGTGCATCAAATGCTGCTTTATCGTCGCCTTTGATTAAATTTCTGCGGGCTTCGGCTTCGGCTTTAAGATAATCCAGCGAATTAACATCGGTAAACAAAGAATTCTTATTGCAGAAATCTTCATACAGAGTAAGCCCGAGACGTAACGGATTTGTTTCGTCCAAAACAGCCGCCGCCATTTCCTTGGAAACTTTTGCCGAAGGCGCGGCACTGATACAATCAATAATTGTCGCGGTAACATGTTCTTCTTTTGCGTTTCGCGTTTTTGCCGCTGTCAGGCTTTTTTTGCAATGCTCGATTATTTTTGATTCAATTTCGGCGCGTCGGTCTGTAAGCTCTGCGCATTCCAAAACAACGTCATCGAAAAATGATACAAACAGGTCGATTGCTTCCACATAATCGCCGGAAGCCGCGTCAATGCCCTCCATCATTTTGCACAGCTTGTCCAATCGTTCGCCGGCTGCGGAAATCACCCCATCGTTGATTTCCTTTCCGGTAATCAATTCCCTTTTCGCCGAAATATAAACCTCATTGTCGCCATCGTGTTCTTGGTAAATTTTTTCGATATTCATTTTCTCCTCCTAATGATTGACGGGTCACGCGCACGCATATGCCCCGCGATTATTAATGCCGCAGAGACTACGGCAAACAGAGCCGCCACCACTTGATTAAGCGGCAGTCCCGTATTAAACAAAATCATTTGGTCAACGCGCAGGCTTTCGACGAAAAATCGAATCACACCGTAGCCAAGGAAAAACAACAGAACAATTTCGCCATCGAACTTCTTATGCGGTCGGTAAATTATCAGCGCAATCATCAAAACAAAATTAAATGCCGCTTCATATAAAAAAGTCGGATGAACTTGAAAATATTCCGCGCCGTTCACCGAAACGATGTTTTCAATAAGGTCTTCCGTAATATGCCCCGACCCGTGAACTTGGTCTGTTCGAATACGCATCGCAAGAAAATTATCGGTATAGCCGCCAAAGGCTTCTCGGTTGAAGAAATTTCCGAATCGTCCAATCACTTGCCCAAGCAAAAAACTCGGCGCGCCCGTATCGGCCATCACCGAAAACGGAATATTCTTGCGCATTCCCATAATCGCCGCCGCCAGCGCAGCGCCGATAATTCCGCCGTAAATCGCAAGCCCGCCGTCGCGAAAACTGAAAAAAACGATAAAAAAATTCTGCCCTTCATACATTTCCCAATTGAAAATTAAATAATAAAGTCTCAGCCCTACCAACGCCATCGGAACGCCAAGCAATAATAAATCCGTATAATCCTCAACCTTCTGCCCCGACTTTTTCACCCACCAAATGCCCAAATAATAAGCCGAAATAATCCCCGTGACTATGCAAACAGCGTACATATAAATATCTATTCCGAATAACGAAAAAAGCACCTTCGGAACATTCTCAAAATAAATTCCCATGTTTGGAAACCAAATATCAGGAGCAACGTGGTCAGGAGGCACTTTCTTCACCCTCTATTTCTTCCGGCGGAGCTTCCGGCGGTTTTTTCTTGCCCAGTTTAATCAGATGCGACTCTTGAAGCTCTTGGCTGTCGCGGTACATCATGCCTATTTCGCGTTGTTTCAGAACTGCGGTGTCGATGCGTGCGGTTTGTTCGGGTTCGACGCGTTTACGGCGCGAGCGTGGTTTTGCGAAGCTTGGAATGTTATCGCGTTCGCTGTTGGAAATCAAAATTGTTGAAAACTGTTCTTCTTCATTTAGTTTTATTCGTTTTTCTTCTATTTCTTTACGCATTTTTTCCGCGCCTGCCGTCAGCGACGAACGCGCACGGAAAAGCAAATTCAAACTGTCTCCGCCGCTCGGTTCGTTATCGGGCTTTTCTTCTTGCAGAATTTCCTGTTCAAGTTCGTGTTCGGTATTGTGACGTTCGAGTTCTTGCTCGATGAATTCGTGTTCGCGGTCATCGCGCGTGTCTAAAATAGTGTCTATTTCTTCCTTCATTTTCGCAAGCTTTTCTTTTCGTTCTTCCGGCGTTAATTCGGCGTCGGCAAGAACACGCGCCATTTTATCGCGAACCATTTGAATCGTATAATCCTCGCCGTCGCGAATATACCACTCGTTATCGCGGGCTTCTTGGCGTTCGCGCGCGTTTTCGCGCTTCAGGCTTTCGAGTTGTTCACGTTTATTCATTTTATTGAAATGCCGAGTTCGGCAAGCTGCTCTTGGGCGACTTCGTTTGGCGCGTTCGTCATCGGACATGACGCGTCTTTTGTTTTCGGGAAAGCTACAACTTCTCTAATGGCGTCGGCACCGACCATTATCATAATAATGCGTTCCAAGCCGAGCCCGATTCCGCAATGCGGCGGCACACCGTATTTTAACGCTTCAAGGAAATAACCGAAACATTCCTTCGCGCTTTCCTGTGTGAAGCCGAGGAATTCAAACATGCGATTTTGTAATTCGTTTTGATGAATGCGAACACTTCCGCTTCCGAGTTCGTATCCGTTAAGAACCAAGTCATATGAACGCGAACGAACCGCAGCGGGGTCGGTTTCAAGCAGCGGAAGGTCTTCTTCAATCGGCGAAGTAAACGGATGCGTTGACGCGTAAAAACGTTCATCTTCCGCCGACCATTCCAACAGCGGAAATTTCGTTACCCATAAAAAATTATAAGCATCATTGCGGATTTGACCCGCAATCCCATCTTTCCACTTAGCGGCGGCAATTCGCACCGCGCCGAGTGCTTCCAATACTATTTTATTTTCGTCGGCGCAAAGAAGAATCAAGTCGCCTGCTTGCGCGTTGAATTTCGCCGCAATTTCGCGCAGTTGTTCTTCCGAAAAAAATTTGGAAACAGTAGATTTTATTGTTCCGTCTTCGGGCAAAGTTATCCACGCAAGCCCTTTTGCCTTGTGCGTCTTTGCAAGTTCTACCAGCGCGTCGATTTGCTTGCGCGGCATTGCGGCACATCCTTCGGCGTTTATTCCGCGAACGCTTCCGCCGTTTGCCACAGCGCTTTCGAAAACCTGAAGATCGCTTCCGCGCACGATATCGGAAATATTTTGCAATTCCATCGCAAAACGCGTGTCGGGTTTATCCGTGCCATAACGTTCCATAGCCTCATGCCAAGTCATTCGCGGAAAATTTTCGGGAAGCTCAACGCCAAGCACATCCTTAAACATTCTCCCGAACATTTTTTCCGTTAACAGCAAAACATCATCTTCGTCCGCGAACGACATTTCAATATCTATTTGCGTAAATTCCGGCTGACGGTCTGCGCGTAAATCTTCGTCGCGGAAGCATCGCGCAAGCTGAAAATATTTATCAAACCCCGAAATCATCAATATTTGCTTCATTTGTTGCGGCGACTGCGGCAACGCGTAAAACGAACCCCGGTGCATTCGCGACGGCACAAGATAATCACGCGCACCCTCGGGCGAGCTGTTGATTAAAATCGGAGTCTCAATTTCCAAAAACCCGTTCTCGCTTAAAAATGCACGCAAAGACTGCGCCGCTCTATGCCGAATTTCAAAAATCCTCTGCATTTCCGGGCGACGAAGGTCGATGTATCTGTATCTTTGGCGCGTATCAATCGCAACACCCTCGTCCGCAACCTGAAACGGTGGAACTTCCGCTTCCGAAAGAATCCGCAATTCCCGTACATCAATCTCA
>JAIRVD010000302.1 GCA_031254075.1 Clostridiales bacterium | reverse complement strand
CATTCGGGGAAAACCGTTGTATGTACGCGTTCGGTATACCCGAATGTGCTTGATAAGATTGCGGCGAGTTCGCCCAAGGATAGTTCGCGGCTCGGCGCAAATGTGCCGTCGCCGTTACCCTGAATTACACCATATTTATCATCCGACCATCTTGAAATTGCTTCATATCCCCAATGACCCGCAGGCACATCGCTGAATGCATCGTTTTCGGACGCCATTATCAATTGCATGGGTAAAGTTGAAAAAACAAGAATAAATACCAAATATATTGAAACTACCTTTTTTATTTTACTCATTTCAATTCCTCCTATATCAAGTAGAAAAGAATTAGTACAATGATTGATAACAATATATTCCAATGCGTTCCCTATGTCAACACTAAACGTAAATTACACGTCAATCTAATTTAAAAAACAACAAGAGTTTATGATTTAAATCCAAACTCAACTAATCCGCAACGCGCCGCTATTTTCCTGATATTTATCTTCTCCGTTGATGAAATGACCACTCTGAAATCGGAATTAACAACCACGAAAGGAAGGAATAAATTGATGTGTTTCGTTTAAAATCAGGGTCAACATTTTCGGAAACACTAGGCAGATTTTAGTTAGGGTTCTTTTCACGATAACAAATTATTAACTGTTTCGACAATCTTGGCGAATTTACTGTGAAGCAGGAATTCGGCAAGGGAGTCAATTTCATTTTTAATTTCGGGCGACCAATTTTTTTCTTTGAGTTCGTTTAGAGCTTTTCTTGCGGAATTTTTATTGAATTTTTCGCAGGCGGATTTTAGTTCGCGTAGTTTTCTGTGTAGGAAATCGTCGTCGTTGAATATTTGTTCCGCCGCGTCGGAAGTTACGCGGGGTATTAATTTTTCTGCAACCGATTTCAGCGAATCAATAAATCCGGGTGTAATGAAGGAGATGGTCGGAAAATCCCATTCTTTTCCTGCCCGTTCGAGTTTTTCAGCCATTTTTGACAATTGAAGCTCGCCGATATTGAGTAGGGCGGATTTCATTCCGTGAACGGTGGTGGTGTAGAGGCGTTTTTCGGTATTGTCGAAATTGTTTTTTTCAAAAAGATTTTCGAGCACATGTATTGCTTTTTCGGTATCTTTTATGACGGCTTCGGCGATGTTTAGTTTGATTGGGGTTTCGACTCTCTCGCGGCGCGCGGCTTCGAGAATTTCGGGCGGGCATTTGTCGCGGATGAGACGATTGAGCGAAGCATTAAGTTCGCGCGAATCAATCGGCTTTGAAATGAAACCGTCGAAACCGTTCTTCATGAACATCTCGGCTTGACCCGTTACGGCGTTTGCTGTGAGCGCGATAATTGAGCGTTCATATCCCATTTCACGCAATTTTTTTGTGGTTTCGATTCCGTCCATTAGGGGCATCATGTGGTCCATGAAAACAATATCGTATTCGTCGCCGTTTTTAATTTTTTTGATTGCATCAAAACCGCTTTCGGCGGTTTCGATTTGCAGACCGTACGGAAGTAGCAAGCCCTTTGCTACATAGAGATTTGATACAACGTCGTCAACGATTAAAACTTTTCCGTAAGGCATGTATTCTCTCAGGAATAATGTCTTTCTTGTTGTGCTTGTATAATGCCGCCGCTGCATTTGCTTGGCGAGTTCGTTTCCGCAAGTGATTGTTCCCACGCGTTTTTGCGGAATGCGTATCGTGAAAACCGTACCCTTGCCCGGTTCGCTTTCGACATGGATTTCGCCGTTCATCATATCCAAAAGGCGTTTTGTAATACTCATGCCCAAGCCGGTGCCGACGGTTGTGCGGTTTGAATCAAGATTAAAGCGTGTGTATTCGTCAAACAGCGTATTTAATTGTTCCGGCGTCATGCCCTGTCCGGTGTCGCTTACTTTCATAATCAGCATGAAATTAGAAAATTCGTCGGTAGGTTCGGAAGAAACAGCGAGCGTTACCGAACCTTCCTCCGTGTATTTAAACGCGTTTGAAAGAACATTATTCAAAACTTGTTTAATGCGCAGTTCATCGCCGAATAAATCCAGCGGAGTATTTTCTTCGATTTCGAGATTGAACTTCAGCGTTTTGCTTTCATGTCTTAGAAGCGTCAGTTGAACCGTATCGTTTATCAAACTCGGAATATCATACTTAACGGGAGTGATTTCCATTTTGCCCGCTTCGATTTTTGAAGAATCAAGAATATCATTTATGATGTTTACCAAAAGATGCCCCGAGTCGTAAATTAAATTCATTGCGTCGGCGGTATCTTTCGGAATGGTATGATTTTGCATTTGAATTTCCGCCATGCCCAAAATTGCGTTCATAGGAGTGCGGATTTCGTGGCTCATGTTTGCCAGGAAAACAGATTTCGAACGGTCATTTTGTTCCGCAAGCTCTTTCGCGGCGATTAACTCATTGCGAAGGCGGATGGTTTCGGTAATATCTTCAAGAAGCCCGACAACTCTTGTCGCAACGCCCGAAGCATCGCGCTGCGCAATTGCGCGCGAACGATAATATCGATACTGTCCTTGTTTTGTCATCATACGGTATTCGATATCGTAAGATATTTGCCCCGTTACATCGGAAACATGCGCCTGATACGCGGCTAACGAACGTTCCAAATCGTCGGGATGTAAAAGCGATGTAAAAGCTTCAATGCCTGTTCCGAAATAATCACCTTCGCTGTAGCCGAGTAGTGCGCGCATTTCTTTTGATGTTGTAAATTTACTTTCCTTATTCGTGACATCTCCGTTTGTCAAAACCATGTCCCATTGCGCAATTCCGAGCGACGCGCTTGTTGTTCTGTAATCCTCGAGCATCATCAGCGAAAGCATTTCTTTTTCCTTGCGTAAATCGCGAGTGAATCCGGTAACATGATATTCATTTTTAAATTTTACACGAACAAGCGTGACTTCTACCGGAATGGGCTCGCCTTTTAAATTATGATGTACCCATTCAAAGCGGCAATATCCATCTTTAAATGCTTTTTTAATGAGCTTTACGGCTTCTTCGGCAGAGTTTTTTCCATCCGGTTGATTTTCGGGCGAAAGCTCTGCGAATTTATTCAGATAATCCTGTTTGTCAGATAATCCGAACAATTTTGCGGATGCTTCATTTGTGTAAATATTATTGTAATCCTTTGTCCATAGATTTGCGGCGAGCGGTGTAGCATCAAGCAGAGTTTGAGCGCGTTCGTCGGCTTCCTGCAATTCCTGAATCACCTTAATCTTGCCCGAGTGAATGCGAATCAATAATAAGCTGAGTATCACGGCAAGAACAAATCCGGTTACGCAAAGAACCAATTGAATTCTTCCGACGCTCGAATAATGTCTGTCATACGAAACAAGCGAAGCAAGCACCCAGTCATTTAGGATGTGGCGCGTATAAATCGAAAAACGTTCTCCTTCATAATTTATAATGTAATTTGAAACATCACCGTGCCTGAGTATCTCCGCAAGCTCCACGAATTCGCCGTCCGCCGCATCAAGCGGAATTCCGACATATCGCGTAATCGGATGCGCAATCATTGTCAGTTCTTTGTCAAGCAGAACAGCATAGGCTTCGATATCAATATCGTCGCCCGAAATTCCCGTTACGCCTTGAATTCTGTCAAGCATTACATATATTCCGATTGTCGCAAGCTTGTTTCCCTCATCATCGTAAATGCATCGCGCAAATGCAATTACATTTTCACCTATTCCCAAACTGCTGTCGTCATACGGTTCGGTAATAATAATCGCGCCGTTTGCTTCTTCGGCAAGACGATACCACGGTTGTTCTTGCGGAACGAAACCCTCGCGTTCATCCAGCAATCTTACGTCGTCCCATAACGGATTGAAAAGTCTTCCGTCGAATACATCGAAAACTCCGAATACTGCCACATACCCGTTTACATGCGATTTATCCTCAAGTACATGGTTGTTTATTTGGTTCATGTACGACGTAACCGCAAAAGTATCAAAGCCGTTGTTAATTATTCCGCTGACCGATTCCGAAATTACACTCAGCAATGTTTCCAATTCCTTAAAATCATATTCGATTCGAAGTTCCATATGTTCAAGTGTGTCGCGCGATTCCCTTTCCAAATGTTCCAACACAATTTCGCGCGTAAAAGCATAACTGATTGATACCATCGCCGTGAACGCCAAAAAAACACAAATTATTTGTGCATACGGCAGACGCGATTCCGTTAAAGTCTTTTTCATAGACTCACCCCGTCAAAATTTATGTATTCAACCGAAGATTAATGCGCTCAATTAAAACAGGCTCTGAAAACGGCTTGGTTATAAAATCAACCGCGCCCATTTCAAAGCCCTTCACTTCAGATTCTTTATCATTCTTGCCCGTTACGAAAATCACGGGAATATCCGCCGTCCCGGATTTCGACTTCAATGTTTGCATCGCTTCAAAGCCGTCCATTCCCGGCATTTCGATATCCAACAAGATTAAATCCGGTCTTACATCTTTCAAAAGTTCAAACATGCCTTCCGCCGACGGCATTGTTAACACATTAAAATCATCCGCCAGCGCGTTTTCCGCCGCGACCAAATTGACATCATTGTCGTCCACCACGAAAATTATTCTGTCCATGCCGCATCCCCCGAATCATACCGCCGTCTTCGCCTCTAATAATATCATGCGGCAATTCGTGAAGCAACAGTTTAACTTCCGTAATCCTCCAAAATTCGAATCAACGCTTCCTCTGTGTAAACACGAATTCCGGCGGCGAGACGTTCTTGCTCTTCCGCAGGAAGCGCATTCACCGGAATCAACGTAAACTCCGGCTCCTCATTCGCGTTATACACAACAAGAAATCCGCCGCTTGAACTTACAAGATAATTCACTTCGGCGTTTTGTTCATTAGAATATTCAATTTCCGTTTCTGCTGCTTGCTCCTCAAAATATTCCACAGCCGCCGTCGCCCGATTGAATTCAACATACTCATCACCCGACGTACCCGCCGTTCCAATCGGCGCAATCACAAAATACCCAAGCAGAATTCCGATTATAGC
>JAIRVD010000297.1 GCA_031254075.1 Clostridiales bacterium | reverse complement strand
TTATCATTTAAAATATTTTTTTCATTCATGAGATTTCACCTCATAAATATTATTTCAGATTTACGGAAATTTTATACAAACATTGTTTATTTGAAATAAATAAGATATTATGTTAAAAGAAACGGGGGGAGGGCTATGCCGGCAACAGATAATCCGAAGATTCGCGTGGCTGTGTCCGACCCGAAGCTGAAGGATAAAATCAAAATTGATTTGTCCGGACCGCTTGACACGGTGTATTGGTTTATACGGTTTAACATTCCGCTGGACGAAAGCACCGTAAATGAAAAAAACATGGAAGTAACCGACACCGAAGGCTATATAATGCGCACGGATATTTCGTATCAGGGCGCGGCGCACCGAATCGTAATTTCTCCGCTGGACAGTTACGAAGAACAGCGTTATTATCTATTAAAAGTATCAAAGAAGGTTCGTTCGGAAAAGGGGCAGAACCTAAAGACGGTAATCAGCATACTTTTTAAACTGTACCAAGGTCAGATTTCGGAGTATAAAATACTTAAAAAAGATGTACCCGTTCCGCCGTCGAAGCCACGTCCGAAAAATTACGACGAACGCCAAAAGGAACGCATACCGAACGATTTGGATAACTATGTAGAAAACCTTCCGCGCCGCTCAAAAATGGCGCCGGATTCTGTATCATTCAACCCGCTGATAGGGATTTTGGGAATTGTAACGGTCTTCATGGGCTTTGTAATGGGCGGAAACGTCATTGCAATCATCGCGGGAATGGTAATTTGCGCGCTTGGCGCGGCACATGTTTATATGCAGTGGCAGAATAAGGTTTTTCGTGCTAAAATGCATTATAATAAAGGAGTTCGATATTTTAACAAGATGCAGTACCGGCTTGCAAAAACACGTTTCGAGAAGGCATTGGATTTAAACCCAAGCAACGAGCTTGCAAAATACGGCTTGGTTCGCGTAGGGATTTACAAATAAGCGGAGGGATTAATATGGATTTATTAACAAGGTCAGACTTTGACGGACTCGCCTGTGCCGTAATTCTTCGTGAAATAGGATTAATCGGAAAATGGCGGTTCGTCCACCCGAAAGATTTGCAAGACGGTCATGTACGCGTTACCGCAAACGATATTCTGGCAAACGTGCCGTATGTTGCAGGTTGCGGAATGTGGTTCGACCACCACACAAGCGAATGGGAAAGAATCGGCAAGCCCGAAGGTTTCGTTGGTTCGTTACGCAAAATGGACAGCGCGGCTCGCGTTATATACGAATATTTCCGTGACCGCTATGATTTAAGCAAATTCGAACAGATGCTTGCGGAAGTCGATAAAGTCGATTCCGGAAAGCTTACCGCAGACGATATTTTAAATCCGCAGGGCTGGGTGCTTCTCGGTTTCCTTTCCGACCCACGAACAGGGCTCGGACGTTTCCGTGAATTCCGCATAAGCAACTACAGCTTAATGGAAGAATTAATCGACCTGTGCCGCACAAAACCCATTGAGGATATATTAGCCCATCCGGATGTAAAAGAGCGCATAGACCTATATAACGAACAAACCGAGCTGTTCAAAGCAATGCTTAATAAGCATACAAAAATTCAAGGAAACGTTATTATTACCGACTTGCGCGGCGTTGAAACAATTAACGCGGGCAATCGCTTCCTAATATATAGCCTCTATCCCGAACAAAATATTTCAATGTGGATAATCGACGGAAAAAATAAAGAAAATTGCGCAATCGCCTGCGGTTACAGCATTTTGAATCGCTCCGCAACGGTGGATGTCGGCTCCGTATTACTCAGCTACGGCGGCGGCGGGCATAAACAAGTCGGAACATGTCAGGTTCCGTACGACGACGCGAATCAGGTAATCGGTGAATTGGCAGAAAAATTACAGTAAAGGATTGATTCTTGTGCTTCAAATTAAGACAATTTTTCCGGGCAATAAAGTGAAAGAACACGTCGGCTGCGGCGAATGCCAAACATCTTGCCAATCCGCGTGTAAAACATCTTGCACGGTTGCTAACCAAAATTGCGAGGCTGACACATTAAATCCGCTTCGCAAGAATCCGCTTAACAGCCGCATTAAAAAAACTCTGCACGCTAATGCCGTGTAAGTTATGATTCATTGTTTTTGCATCAACTCTTGCAACTTGGTGCTTGATGTAAACAGCGGTGCGCTTCATCGGGTTGATGATATGACCATTGATTTACTTGAGAAAGCTTGCTACGCAAAATCAAAAAAAAACGGTCTCGCCGAAGCCGGAAATCGCGAACGTTCAAACGCGTTTTCAGCGACGGGCGAGACCGATTTTGAATTATTTTGCGATGATGCGCATGTTTTTTTGGGTGCTTTTCCTGAACTGCGCGAGCTTGTTGAAAAGGGGCAGCTTTTTTCCGCAGAAAACACGGATGCCGTTAATTTACATATGAAAGACCGTAAACCTGTTGTTAAAGCACTCTGTTTGCATATTGCGCATGAGTGCAATTTGCGTTGCGCGTATTGCTTCGCGGGGCAAGGAAATTATTCCGAAAATGACAGGGGGCTTATGCCGCTCGAAATCGGCAAAAAGGCATTGGATTTTTTAATTGAACATTCCGGAACGCGGCGCAATCTTGAAGTCGATTTTTTCGGCGGCGAACCGATGCTTAATTTCGATGTAGTAAAAGAAATCGTCGCATACGGAAGAAAACGCGAAGCCGAAGCAGGGAAAAATTTTCGTTTTACGCTTACTACGAACGGAACGCTGCTGACAGATGAAAATATTGAATACATAAATGAAAATTTTGATAATGTTGTTTTGAGTATTGACGGGCGAAAGCATGTTAATGATAAGATGCGTACTTTTTGCGGCGGCGGAAGCTATGAAAAAATTTTGCCGTTAATTAAGCGAGTTGCCGATTCGCGTGAAAATTATTATGTACGCGGGACGTTTACACGGCACAATCCCGATTTTGCCGCAGATGTGCTTCATCTTGCGGATGCGGGTTTTAAAAATATTTCTGTTGAGCCGGTGGTTGCTCCGCCGGAGATGGACTACGCAATCACCGAGGAACTTCTGCCCGCGCTGTTTACGGACTATGAAAAACTTGCCGAAGAGGTATTGCTTCGCGAAAAAGACGGGCGCGGCGAGAATTTCTTTCATTTCGAAATGGATATCACAGGCGGTCCGTGCATAGCAAAACGCGTGACCGGCTGCGGCGCCGGCTCGGAATATCTTGCCGTTACCCCTTCGGGAAAGCTGTATCCGTGCCATCAATTCGTCGGCGATGAAAAATTTCAAATCGGCGATTTGGAAACGGGCATAATAAAAAGCGAAATCATTAATGATTTCGCTTCGTGTCATGTTCTTTCCAAGCCGGAATGCGCCGAATGCTGGGCGCGGTTTTATTGCAGCGGCGGATGTATCGCAAATGCCTACCATGCAAACGGTTCAATACATATACCCGATAAAATTTCCTGCGAGCTTATGCGCAAGCGTATCGAATGCGCATTGTATATTTTCGCGATGCGCAGTTAACGAATATGCGGATTTAAAACCAAGGTTTCAAAAGCTGAACCGGAAGTATTTCTTCCTCGGATGGTTAGGATTTGAACGCCGGTTACGTCTACGGAAATCGGCTGAATGCCTGCTGTTGTGAAGGAATATGTCGCAAGCAATTCGTCGTCGCCGAAGATTCTTATATCTGCGGTATTATTTCCGGAGGAACTGCGGCCGGAAGCTGCGGCATGTCCCGTGAGAAGGGTGTATTCTCCGTTCAGATTAAAGACGGCTCGCTCACCTTCACTGCCTGACGCAGTTATTCCCGATGTTCTTCCGATGCGTAACGAATTAGGATAAGATACTCCGTCTATGTCTGCGGTATAGCCGCCTCCGTTATTCGTCAAATTGCTGTATTGTCTGATATTGACATTGGTTGCGTTCCAATCAAGCAACCCGAGCAACGGAGAACCGAGTGTGGGTGTGGGTGTGGTCGGAGACCCGGGCGTATTAAGATGAATAAACGCGCTGCCCGCGTCCCAAACAACGTCTTTGTCGAAGGCTTCGGCTATTGCTCGCACAGGCAGGTAAGTTGTTCCTTCATATATGAAGGGTTCGACTCTGTTTCCCGCGCCGTCACGCGCAATCAGTTCTTCGCCGTCAATAAAGATTCTGATATTGCGGAATGAAACTTCGATGTTTCGTGTTACGGCGTTCGCAAGCACGCCTGCGGGAATCAGTATTGCGATTGCAATCATGCATAAAATTGTAATGCTTTTTTTCATTTTCATTGCTCCTTTTATTTTTTTTCGAATTTTATCATAAAAAATTGCGATAAAATAAAAACGCGCTAAACGTTAAAAATTTTTCGCTAAACGTATAGGTTACGTTCGGCGCATTTGTGTTATGATTAACACGAATGGAGGTTTATAAATGCTCTTTGTTTTTATTTACGAAGAAAATGAACGTAATTTTTTAACCGAATGCATCCGCGATTTTATTTTCACAAACGAATGCGATATTCAAATTGCTTTGTCAACGAATGATTCGGCAGAAATGATTTCCGCGATTCAATTACATAGGGCGAAGGGGATTTATTTTTTATCCGAAAAATTTACTGCGGCGGCGGAAGCAATAAAACAATACGATTCCGTCGGAACAATTATTTACACCAAACCGGCGGCGGATGAAATTCTTTTCCGTCAAAATATTTATGACCGCCTTTATAAAGCCTATGAAGAATACATATCCGACGAAAATCTATTCCGTTTTAAGACGCGCGGCAACCGTAATGCTGCTTGCGCTTACGAAGATATTTTATTTTTCGAAACCGACCCGGTAAATTCGCGGTGGATTATTATGCATACTAAATTCAAAAATTATGATTTAATCGGCACATTGAATAATTTGGCAAAAACTCTGCCGTCAAATTTTTTCCGCTGCCATAAATCTTTTTTGGTTAATATCGAAAATATTCCCGATGATTTTGACAAAAATATCGGAATTATTACAATGAAGGAAGACTCCGACTGTCATGTTTCTGTGCGAAAGAGGCGCGAGCTGTTCAAAAAGCTTAACGCCGCGCAGTTTTCTACCAAGCCTGTGCCTTCCGTCTTTCGGTTTAACAAAAAATTTATTCTGTTTCCTTTATGTATTTTGCTTGCGTTTTTTGCGGGATATATTACCGATTTATCCGAATCACCGGAACTACCGGAATCGCCGGAAATTCCTTCCCACGATTTACAGCATATAAATATTCCGATGTCATCGGCAAGCATTAATATCCCCGCAAATGAAGTTTCGCGGCTTTCGCTTGAAATTTCGCAAAGCAGCGTTGTTATTGAAACTCATCCCGAGGAATTTGTTAAAATTCAAAACACGGGCATAAATTTGCCGCCCTATACTCAAAGCGGCAATAATTTAACCGTTTCTGCCGAAGACACTGCGGGCGTAATTGTAATTTCAATCCCCGAAAACGCCGTTTTATCAATTTTCGCCGCAATCGAAAACGGAGACATTCAAATCAAAGGTTCCTCATCCTTCGCGCCGAACGAATTGGAGATTTCCGTTAACTTCGGAAGCATTTTTATTTCGAATGTTTTCGCCGCAGCCCGCTTAGACCTACAAACTCATTACGGAAATATTTATCTTGAAAATGTTTTCGCACCGCAAAATAATTTTATTTACAACGCTAACAGAGGAAATATTGTTACGAGGTGATAAGAAAGGAGTGTTTTACAATGGCAGGTCATTCAAAATTTGCGAATATTAAGCATCGGAAGGAAAAAAACGACGCTGCTAAGGGACGGATTTTTACACGGCTCGGTCGTGAGCTTGCGATGGCGGTTAAGCATGGCGGCGGCGGAGACCCCGTTGCAAACGGACGCTTGCGCGACGCAATCGCAAAGGCGAAGTCGGAGAACATGCCGAACGACACAATTGAACGAAGCATAAAAAAAGCCGCGGGCGAAATTGACCAAATAAATTATGAGGCGATTACTTACGAGGGCTACGGACCGGGCGGCGTTGCGGTTATCGTAAAAGTTTTGACGGACAATCGCAATCGCGCGGCGGCGAATGT
>JAIRVD010000247.1 GCA_031254075.1 Clostridiales bacterium | reverse complement strand
GTTTTTTGCAAGCTACCCTGACAATGTAATCGCAATGCGTTTCAGCGGAAAGCTTCCCGCAAAAATTTCATTTGAAAAAAGCGAAAGTGAATCGGAATTTTCCTCTGCATTTAAAATTGCAAATGACAATTCACTAACGCTTTTTTTTACCGCGCGAACCGTTCTTCGAAATTCAAATCACGAAAAATATTGCGAAGAAAAATTAAACAACGCAATTGAAATGGGCTATGAAAAAATCAAGGCGCGGCATATTGAAGATTATCGTTCGCTTTACGCAAGAGTAAAAATAAATCTCGGCGGCGACGAAGCGAAGGAAAACCTGCCAACCGATAAACGGCTTGAGCTTCTGCGAAACGGCGAAAGTGACAACGGTTTATTCGCGCTGTATTTTCAGTTTGGGCGGTATTTACTTATTTCAAGCAGCCGTCACGGTTCTTTTGCGGCGAATCTTCAAGGCATTTGGAATAAAGACATGCAACCCGCGTGGGGTTCTAAATACACAATCAATATCAACGCGCAAATGAATTACTGGCTTGCCGAAAAATGCAATTTATCGGAATTGCATCAGCCGCTTTTCGATTTACTTGAAAATATGAGAGAAAACGGACGCGAAACGGCGAAAAAAATGTACAACTGCCGAGGATTCACCGCGCATCACAACACCGATATTTTCGGCGACACCGCGCCTGTTGACCACTGGATGCCCTCCACAATTTGGGTAACAGGCGCGGCGTGGCTATGCACGCATATTTGGGAGCATTATCTTTTTACAGGCGATAAAAATTTTCTTGAAAAATATTTTGAAACAATTCGCGAAGCATGTTTGTTTTTCGTTGATTATTTAATTCCCGACGGAAAAGGAAATTCCGTCACATGCCCGTCAGTTTCGCCCGAAAATACGTATATTTTGTCAAACGGAGAATCGGGGATTCTTTGTTATGCCCCAAGTATGGACAGTCAAATTCTACGCGATTTATTTTTTATTTTTATGGAATGCAATAAAATTCTTTCAAAGAATGACGAACTCGCGAAAATAATTTCCGAAATGAAATTACCCGCATCGCAAATCGGCAAACACGGGCAAATAATGGAATGGAGCGAAGACCACGACGAAGCAGAACCCGGACACAGACATATTTCGCATTTATACGCATTGTATCCGTCCGCGCAAATCACTAACAAAACGCCCGAGCTCGAAGCCGCCGCGCGAATCACATTAGAACGCCGTCTTGCGCACGGCGGCGGACACACGGGTTGGAGCCGCGCGTGGATAATAAACTTTTGGGCGCGTCTTCGCGACGGCGAAAAAGCGTATGAAAATCTTCGCGCGCTTCTCACTCATTCAACACTGCCGAATTTATTCGACGACCACCCGCCGTTCCAAATCGACGGAAATTTCGGCGGAACAGCAGGCATCGCGGAAATGCTGCTGCAATGCCACAACGGCGAATTGGAACTCCTCCCCGCCCTGCCGAAAGAATTCCGCGACGGCTATGTCACGGGATTATGCGCGAGAGGCGGTTTCGAAGTCGATATTTATTGGAAAAACGGAAAACTTACAAAACATGAAATAAGAAAATTTGCCGTATACAATCCCTCAAGCATTAATGCTATACTTCAAACATAAAAATTTGCATTTAAGGGGATGTAAAAATGTCGAGCAAAAATTCAAACCAATGTTTTAATCCGTATTTACCTTCTTGGGAATATATTCCTGACGGCGAACCTTATGTTTTTGACCGGCGAGTATATGTATACGGTTCGCATGATAAATTTAACGGGCATGTCTTTTGCATCAATGATTATGCGTGCTGGTCTGCATCCGTTGATGATATGACTACTTGGAAATATGAAGGCGTAATATATAAAAAAACCGACGACCCGTTAAACGTTGAAGGAAAAATGTGTTTGTACGCGCCTGATGTTACGGTAGGCCAGGACGGGCGGTATTATTTGTTTTATGTGCTTGACAAAGTTTCGGCTGTATCGGTGGCGGTATGCGATTCGCCGGCGGGGAAATATGAATTTTACGGCTATGTAAAATATCCCGACGGCACAAAATACGGCGAGCGCAAAGGCGACGAACCGCAGTTCGACCCCGGTGTTTTAACGGAAGGCGATAAAACATATTTGTACACGGGCTTCTGCGGAGCGGGCGATAAATCCAGAAGCGGAGCAATGGCTGTTGCATTGGACTCAGACATGCTTACCATTCTGGAAGGACCGGTTATCGTTGTTCCCGGCGGATGCTACGGCGAGGGTTCCGGCTTTGAAGAACATGAATACTTCGAAGCGGCTTCGATAAGAAAAATCGGCGATACGTATTATTTAGTGTATTCGTCTTCGCCGATGCACGAACTTTGTTACGCAACAAGCAAAAATCCGTTGAAGGATTTTAAATACGGCGGCGTAATTGTAAGCAATTGCGATATGCATATTGATTCGTACAAGCCCGCAAAAATGAAAACCGCAATCGGCGGAAACAATCACGGTAGCATCGTGCAAATCAACGGCGAGTGGTATGTTTTTTATCATAGGCACACAAACGGTTCGTGGTTTTGCCGTCAAGGTTGCGTTGAAAAAATTAAAATTTCCGACGACGGAAGCATCGCCCAAGTAGAAATGACATCACTCGGAGCAAACAAAACGCCGTTAATCGGCAAAGGCGAATATCCCGCGTACATCGCCTGCAATTTATTCGACGCGAACGGAAAATTTTCCGCACGAATCACCCAAGACGGACGCGACGGCGACGAAGAAACGGGCTATGTAGCCGATATAACGGATTCAACCGTTATAGGATTTAAATATTTTGATTGTGTCGGAATCAATAAAATAAAAATAAAAACACGCGGTTATTGCAACGGCGTGTTTGAAATAAGAACATCCCTGCAAGGCGAAATTGTCGGACGAATTCCCGTTTCGTTTACAAATATTTGGGAAGAGTACATCGCCGAAATTTCAATCCCCGACGGCGTTCACGCGCTATACTTCACATACACCGGCGGCGGAACCGCACAATTTGCTTCGTTCGTTTTGGAATAGGGAAATGCGGGTCGAAGTCACTTAATATCTTCCCCTTCAAGAACGATTTATGCTATAGTTAAACACAATAAAAATTTAAACTTCAATTGGGGGGAACTAAATGAAAAAATTTTCAGTGATTATTTTACTCTTAACTTTACTTACAAGCTGCGGCAAAGAATCAATACCGGCAATTGAATCAATTATAGAAACGCCGGAAATTTCAGAAGTATTTGTGCCGGAAGAACCTGAAATTCCTGTAGAAACCGAACAACCGCCGGAAGTAATTATGACAGGGGGAATGAGCGTGCAGGAATTGATTGAATATTTTGCGGCTATGGAAGACTTCGAGCCGACGGAAGGTTTTAACCAAAGACATGACGATGTGGAATACGGCGAGTATACAGAGGTTGAGTATTTTTCAAATACTACCGGGAACACGCGCAAATGTTATGTTTACACGCCGCCGAATTATGACTCTGAAATAACATATCCCGTTTTATATCTGCTTCACGGT
This sequence comes from Clostridiales bacterium, assembly GCA_031254075.1. Lineage (GTDB taxonomy): Bacteria > Bacillota > Clostridia > Lachnospirales > WQUN01 > WQVC01. The sequence goes on along the minus strand of JAIRVD010000247.1, from coordinate 217 downwards.
ATCGGCGGAACGCATACCGAATGGAACAGCGGCAGACCAAATGTAATAATAAGCAATTTAATATCCACGGGAGAAGTGCCGCCATTTATTGCGGTTGTGCCGAATGTAAGAGCAATGTACGACGACAACACACCGTCTGAAATACTTGGCGCGGAGAACATAGCGGCATTTGATAATTTTATTAATGACTTGCGCGATGACCTAATGCCTTTTATAA
>JAIRVD010000220.1 GCA_031254075.1 Clostridiales bacterium | reverse complement strand
GAGTGATTCAGCAAAAATACACCATAATTTTGTTGACTGTGTTATTGAAAGAATTTGGTTCGCTTTATTGCGAAGATTTTTAGTCTGCTTGAATTTATCTAAGTCCGATTTGGGCTTTTCCAACGACTCGCCCGCCTTGAAATGTAACGTTTGCATTAGAACCGCCGAAGCCGTTTCCTTCCCACATATAAATTCGAGTTACATATGAATTTCCGATTCCTATATCAACTTCAGAAAGCATTACTCCCTCACTGCCAATAATATTGCGCGTCTCGGGTTGTCTCGATTTAAAACAAAAAAAGGGCGTTATCGCCCTCGTAATTGCTGTCGGTTTTCGTATATTACGTCGATTAGCTGGTTGAAATAGTCCATGACTTTTTTGTGTTGTTCTTCGATGTTTGACATGTATTCCTTGACCTGGTCTTCGGCGTCTTTCAGCATGGAATCGGCATAATCCATTGCGTTTAGGCGAAGGTCGCGGGCGTTTCGTTTTGCCTCCTCGACGGTTTCGGATGCCTGGTCAGATGCGCGGCGAAAAATTTCGTGATTGTTTGTGCGAATTTTCGCTTCGTTTTCGGCGGATTCGAGAATTGCTTGCGATTTGCGTTCGGCTTCCGCAACGATACGGTCGTGGTCGCCGAGAATGCGCTGCGCCGAACGAATATCGTCGGGCAGGTTCAGGCGAATTTCATTTAAAATGTCTAAAACGCGTTCCTTTTCAACGGAAATTTTATTGGTAAAGGGCAGGGATTTACTGCTCTCCAGCACCTCTTCTATATCGTCTAAATAATCTAATAGCGCGTCCATGCGTCACCTCTCGTACTTTTTTCGTAATGCCTCTTGTGCCGACACCGGCACAAGATTTTTTACAAATGAATTGTCACTGCCTGTTTTATATATATGTGCCGCCGCTTCTTTTATTATCGTGCTTGAAACATAAGAGAGCGCGGGCGTTGCCGGAAGAAAAATTGTTTCGATTTGTTTGTACTCGCGAATGTTGACCGCGTATTTCGTTTCATGAAGAAAATCTTCGGAATTTCTGACGCCGCGAAGAATTGCGTCGGCATTTTTTTTCATAACGAATTCGACAAGCAATCCGGAAAAAGAATCTATTTCGATATTATTAATTGAAGAAAGTGCCTCCGCCAAAAAAGAAATTCTTTCGTCTGCGGTGAAAAGAGTTTTTTTATTCGGATTATCCAGAACCGCTACAACTACACGATTTGCTAACTTTGCGGCACGGCACGCAATATCTATATGCCCCGCCGTAACAGGGTCGAAGCTGCCGGGATAAATTATTGTCATTTAGCCGCCCCTGTCTTATAAAATAAAAATTTAGTGCGTCCGTATGCGCGGATTTCTGTTAATTGCAAACCTTCGATTGAAATTTCTGTTTCTGTTTCGGCGATAATTTTTCCGTTTTCTGAAAGAAGCGGCGGTAATTTTTTTATCGTTTGCGTCAAAATTTCCGAACCATACGGCGGGTCTAAAAAAATTATATCGAATTTTCTATTTTGCGCGGTCAGGAGTTCGATTGCTTTTTCTGCGGTCATTTCCAATATTTCGGCTGTTAATTTCGTCTTTTGCAAGTTTTCTTTCACAGCCTTGATAGCAGGCGCGGCATTGTCTGCAAAAATTACTTCGCTCGCTCCTCGGCTCAGTGCTTCTATCCCGATTGCGCCGCTTCCGCAGAAAATATCTAAAAATTTCGCGCCGGAAATTTCTTCCGAAAGAATGTTAAAAAGCCCTTCCTTGGCTCTGTCAGCGGTCGGGCGGGTGTTAAGACCCGTGGGTGAAACAAGTGTGGTTCGCCTTGCCTTCCCCGAAATTACACGCAAAAAAAATCGCACCTTTCTCTCAAGGTACGATTATAGCTAAGATTTTTACATAAGTAAACAATTTTCTTAGAAAATGTCCGATGTTTGTATAAATTCCATTAACGGAATGATTTCATTCGGAAACCATAAATCACCGAAAAAGTGATTCCATGTAAATCCGAACGCGAAAACCGTACATATATTTTTTTCGCCCACTTTTACAAAACGAATCGGTCTTTCTTTATTCATTTGATTGCAATAACCGCAACCGTTGCAATTGTTGTACCGCGAAACAAAATCCTTTACGCCGTCGCTCATTTTATCGGCATTTTGGAAAACCTTACGTAAATTCGGAATATGCAAAGATATCATCGTCGGGATTTGCGCGGATTCGTTATATTTAAACTCGATGCCGAGAATGTAATTTGATTTCCACGCACCGTCTATGTAATCTTTCGGCTTTCCGAAAAATTTTACATAGTCCAATGTTGCGAAATCGCCGTTGATTCCGGATTGATAATGTTTGTTTTCAACTTTGATAAAACCGTTGTTTTCGAAATATTCAACAGTCTTATCAAACGCTTCTTTGTTTTCAAACACATTGCGAAAAACTTCCGCCATAAAATCGGGATTAAAAGCCCCGTGCGAAAAAAGCAAAAACGACGTTCTCATTTTATTGTGAAACTCGGTCGCGCTGTTTTTTGCGTGTTCGTTCGAAATATTCGCAAGCAGTTTCAAACCGTGAAGCGTGTTTTTCGGAAATGAAAAAACAATACCGTTTTCCGTTTTTTCTGATTCGATTTCGAAAGCGGAGAATTTTCTTAACATCAGCGCGGAAATTTTATAATTGTTTGCAAGAAGAATTTTATCGCCGTTCGCTTCGCCGAGGAGAATGACTTTAAAAATCGTTTCGACGAATATATTTATTTTCTTTATGCAATTTCGAACGGCATTGTAAACGCCGGGCTTATCCCTGCTCGGATACCACGGATTCGGAATAAAATCGTCGGGTGAAATTTTAAAACCGATAATCGTCGGGTCGTCATAAATTTTTTTATAAATATTTTTTATGAAATTATAGGCGTTTTCCTGTTCCTTTTCGCTTGCAAACGCGGAATCCGCCGCGCGGAACGACGGCATTGTTTCAAGAAAATAATTTACTCCGCGTTGTGCTAAATTATCAAAAGTTTTCGTCATTATAATCACAACTCTCTAAAATTATTGACCACAATGTATCGCGGTTTTGCTTTGTTTCACTTGAAAAAGGAATCGGCGGTTCGTCGGTGCCGAGTGCGCGGCGAATTATCGCGAGATGCTTTTGCAATTGCGCACGGGTAATTTTGTCACTTTTCGTCGCGACTATTGTAAACGGCAAATTGTAATGTGTAATCCATTCGAATAACATTTTATCGTTCGCGGACGGCTCGTGACGAATGTCGAGCAACAGGAAAATTCGTTTCAGTTGCGGGCGTTTTTTTAAGTAGCCTTCGACCATTTCACCCCATTTCTCCGATTCGGATTTGCTTACTCGCGCATAGCCGTAGCCCGGAAGGTCTACGAAATATATTTTTTTTTCTACGTGAAAAAAATTAATTGTCCGTGTTTTTCCGGGTTGACGGCTTGTTCGCGCCAAGCGTTTTCGACCAAGCATTGCGTTAATCAGCGAAGATTTCCCTACATTTGACTTGCCGACGAACGCAACTTCGGGCAAGCTGTCCGATGGAAAATTTTTCGGACTGACGGCGGTGATTGCGATGTCGGTATTATTTATAATCATGTTAATTTTCCGCGATGAAATATTTTTTTACCTTTCTGAACAAGCGCGAAGCCGTCGATAAAATCTTTTTCTTCAACTGTATAGTCATGATTGTCGATTTTTTCGTCATTAAGTTTTATGCCGCCTTGCGCGATTAGACGGCGGCCTTCCCCGCGTGACGGAATAAGTTTAAGCAATTCAAGAAAACTAAGCATATTCATGCCGCCGCCGAGTTGCTCGCGAGAAATTTCTGTTGTCGGCATCGAATCCATATCGCCGCCGCCCGCGAATAACGCCTTCGCACTGGTTTGCGCTTTTTCCGCCTCATCCGCTCCGTGAACAATTTTCGTGATTTCATATGCAAGAATTTCCTTCGCGCGATTTAAATCCGCACCCTGCCATTTTTGCATTTCGTGTATTTCTTCCATCGGAAGGAAGGTCAGAAGTTTTAAATTTGAAATTACAATGCTGTCGTCAACATTGCGCCAATATTGGTAGAAATCGTAAGGCGAAGTCTTTTCGGCATCAAGCCAAACAGCGTTTCCTGCCGTCTTGCCCATTTTTTGACCGGCTCCGGTGGTCAGAAGATTAACCGTTAAGCCATATGCTTGAACGCCTTCGGTTTTACGCAGAAGCTCGACGCCGGCGATTACATTTGACCATTGGTCGCTTCCGCCGAGTTGCAGCTTGCAGCCGTAACGACGGTATAATTCCACGAAATCATAAGCCTGCATTAACATATATGTGAATTCGAATGCGGTTAAACCGCCTTCTAATCGGGATTTATAGCATTCCGCAGCAAGCATTTTATTTACGGAAAAATGAACGCCGTAATCGCGCATGAAAGAAATAAGCTGCAAATCCAACAGCCAATCATTTTCTTCCATAATTGCTTTGCCGTCGCCGTATTCCACGAAACGCGCAAATTGCTTTTTGAAACAGGCGATATTATGCGCGACTTCATCACGGGATTTTACCGTCCGCATATCGTCGCGGTCGCTTGGGTCGCCAATCATTCCCGTACCCGTTCCCATCAGCGTAATTAAACGATGTCCTGCTTTTTGCATATGCGAGTGCGCCATCAGCGTTAACAAATGTCCCGCTGTTAAGCTGTTGGCGGTTGGGTCATAACCCATGTAAAACGTCAACTTCTCCTTGCCCATCAATTCGCGCAACTCGTCTTCGTGCGTGCATTGCGAAATAAATCCGCGCTCTTTTAAAACATCGTATGCATTATTTTGCATTTTTTTCAACCTCTCGCATCGCAAAAATTGTTTCTTCAATTAATTCGTCCAAAGTACCGCCGAGCATCTCAGCACCTTTTGCTATCACATCGCGCGAACAGCCCGCCGCAAATTTTTTATCCTTGAATTTCTTTTTCACACTCGAAAGCTCCATGTCAAGCGTGCTTTTGCTCGGGCGCATCAACGCCGCCGCCCAAATAAGCCCCGTCAATTCATCCACAGCGTAAAGAATTTTTTCCATTATATGATGAGGCTCATACGGCGAACCGGTCATGCCCCAGCCGTGACTTAATGCCGCGCTTACAATTTCCGAAGGAACGCCTTCGGCTTCCAGGATTTCTATTCCCTTTACACAATGCTCCTCCGGATATTTTTCAAAATCCACATCGTGAAGCATTCCCACAACACGCCAAAATTCCTCGCGCTCGGGGTCGTGCTTCTTCGCATAATAACCCAACACCCCTGAAACCGTTTCCGCGTGCTGAATATGAAACGCTTCACTGTTATACTTTTTAAAAATCGCTTCCGCTTGCGCCAAACTTAACATGATTTCCCTCCTGAAAAAATTTAACAAAAACGGCGCATTTAACGCGCCGTCTCTTTTTTTATTTTTGGGAGGAGAAGGATTTGAACCTTCGAA
>JAIRVD010000190.1 GCA_031254075.1 Clostridiales bacterium | reverse complement strand
GCCTTTATTGTAATCCTTCGCGCAGCAATCGTCTGTATTCATGCCATGAAATAAATCTGCCGCCCATGGATTGGAGGTGGGGGGTATAGAATTGGCAGTCGATGAAAGCGAAATTTCTTTTCGCAAGCTCATTGCACAAAAAAATTAACGCGGCTTTGGAGGCGTTCGGCGCGGTTGAAAACATGCTTTCGCCAAAAAAGCATCTTCCGAGGAAAACGCCGTAGAGTCCGCCGACCAGTTCACCGTTTTTATCGTAAACACCAACGCACAGTACATATCCGGATTTGAAAAGTGTATTATATGCGGCTTCCATTTCATCGGTGAGCCATGTTTTGCCTTCGCGGAGTTTTCTGCAAGTTTTTATTATTTGCGAAAAATCCGCGTCTATTTTTGTTTCATACGTATTTTTTTGTAAAAATTTTTTCATGCTGTTTGAAATATGAATTTCATTTGGAAAAATTACAAAGCGTTCGCGCGGACACCACCACAGAATTTCGTCGCCGGGGTTGTACCACGGGAAAATTCCGTTGCTGTACGCAATTAACAGGCGGGTTTCGCATAGGTCTCCGCCATAGGCAAGAAGCCCGTCGGGGTCCGCAAGCGCGGGCGGCGGAAATAAGTATGAATCCTTTGTCAATTTAAATACCATTTCTATTCCGCCGTTTCCGTCCAATTATCGTGCCACCCCCAACGAGGGTGGTCAAATTGCCATATTTCATCGTTACTGTAAAAACTAACATGCGCATCGGCTTCTTCATCAGAAGCCGTAATATGCCGCACGGTTTCCCATTCGCCGTTTATTTGCCGCTCCTCAATTATGCGTATTTCGTTGCCCGGGCTCCATTCAAAGGTTAGGCTGTTTGTATTTATAAATTCACCGTCAATGAATTGATAATAATCGTAATATTGATAATCTATACCCGAACGATTCCACGAAAAAATCAATTGATTTTCCCAATCAATCGACGCGTTGCCGATTCGGGAGAATGACGGCGAGTATACGAAAGTTTCGGTTTCGGCATCCCAAAGCCAAGTCGGATACCATGAAATGGCATAGGTTCCGCCGCTGTTTCCTGAAATAACAATGTCCCTGCAGCCGTCGAAATTTACATCCGCAAGATATATCCCCAAGATAAAATCAGATGCATAAAAATAATAATATATTGATTCCATATCATTATGGTCGAATTCCATAAAAAGAATAGGTTCGTCGTTTTCGTCGAAAGCATACAAAACCGTTGGCGTAATTAAAGGCATGTAAGTCGGCATTCGGTATATATGGCAATAAACGCCCGTCAGCACAAAACGGTATTCGGGCATGTCGTCGCGCAGGCTTCCGCGAATTTCTGCGCGGTATTGCATCGCTTCTTCAAGGCTCGTCAGCCATTCATGGTCATGCTGTCTGTAATAATAAGTAAAAATTTCTCCGTCGGAAAGCGTAACAACAATATCAATGCTTTCCGCTTCCCATTCAAATGATTCGACATTCTGAAATATTTCGCCGCATCGGAATACTTCTTCCCATTCCGAATTTTCTCGCCAACTCTGTCTGCCGTTTACCGAAAACGAAAATTCATTTTCCGTTTCGCGTGTAAGCAAATCAAATTCCCAACCGCTGTAAACGGATTTTACGGATGATGTTTCGTTAACGGGAATTTCAAAGATTTCCGGCGGCACCGCAGCGGTCGTCACGGGTGACGCAGCCGAAACCGGTTGCGCGGATGATGATTCCGGCGCGGGAACGGTTGCACAAGCGGTTAAAAAGAAAAGCATAAACACAAACCGAATTTTCATAGCGTAGTCCTTTCGCGCAAAGTTGATATTTTGTTGATTCGCGATTATTATATTACAATATTCTCCATGAAAGGAAATCAAAAATGGAAAAAACAATGGAAAAAATTGTAGCGTTGGCAAAGGGTAGGGGATTTGTATTTGCCGGCTCGGAAATTTACGGCGGTTTCGCGAATACTTGGGACTACGGACCGTTGGGCGTTGAATTAAAGAATAATGTAAAAAAGGCGTGGTGGAAGAAATTTATTCAGGAAAGCCCGTACAATGTGGGCGTGGACTGCGCGATTTTAATGAACCCCGCGGTATGGGAAGCGTCGGGGCATATAAGCGGTTTCAACGACCCGCTGATGGATTGCCGCGCGTGCAAAGAGCGTTTCCGCGCCGATAAATTAATTGAAGACTGTTCGAAGGGCGAGGTTGCGCCTGACGGATGGTCAAATGAAAAAATGAAAACATATATTGACGAAAATAAAATCGCCTGCCCTAAATGCGGCAAGCGTGATTTCACTGATATTCGGCAATTTAATATGATGTTTAAAACCTTCGCGGGCGTGACGGAAGACAAGCAAACCGCGGTTTATCTTCGTCCCGAAACGGCGCAGGGTATCTTTGTGAATTTCAAAAACGTTCAGCGCACTTCGCGAAAAAAAATTCCGTTTGGAATCGGACAAATCGGTCATTCGTTCCGCAATGAAATAACGCCGGGTAACTTCACTTTCCGCACGCGCGAGTTTGAGCAAATGGAATTGGAATTTTTCTGCGAACCCGACACCGACCTCGAATGGTTTGCGTACTGGAAGCAATTTTGCACTGACTGGCTTCACGATTTGGGAATGCCCGCCGAATCGTTGCGCATTCGTGACCACGGTCCGGAGGAATTATCGTTTTATTCAAAGGCGACGACCGACATCGAATACCGTTTCCCGTTCGGTTGGGGCGAGCTTTGGGGCATTGCCGACCGCACAGATTATGACTTGAAGCAACATATGGAACATTCGGGCGAAGACATGCATTATATCGACACAAACGACAACACGAAACGTTATATTCCGTATTGCGTGGAGCCGTCACTCGGACTCACGCGAATGACACTCGCGTTCCTGTGCGAAGCATACTACGAAGAAGAACTCGGCACACCCGAAAAACCCGATTCGCGTACCGTTTTGCGTTTTCATCCCGTGCTTGCGCCAATCAAAGTCGCCGTTCTTCCGCTGTCAAAAAAACTCGCACCATCATGTGATGAAATCTACAAAAATCTTTCAAAGCATTTCGTATGTGATTTCGACGACACAGGTTCAATCGGCAAACGCTATCGCCGCCAAGATGAAATCGGTACGCCGTTCTGTATAACGTACGATTTCGATTCCGAAACCGATAACGCCGTCACAATTCGTCATCGCGATTCGATGGAGCAGGAACGAATTCCAATCGCGGAGCTTGTGAAATATTTTACAGATAAGCTGAATTATTAATCTCGTTTCATTAAAAAAAATCGCTGCGAATCGCGGCGATTTTTTTATTGTTAAACTGATGAATGTAAATTATTTCTTGTGCGATTACACGTTGCGTGTTATATTTTTGCGAGAATTATA
>JAIRVD010000101.1 GCA_031254075.1 Clostridiales bacterium | reverse complement strand
AAAACATTTGTCAGTATAACGAGGTGAATTATGAAAATTGCAATCCGGGCGTTTTTATTAGTTGTTGCCACCAATTGTCTTATCATACTGTTCAGCGTTTTGGCGGGAACAGGATTCGTAATGACAAATATCGAGAATTACATCGAAGCGGACATGATGGTGGTTGCCGACATAGCCGACCGATTTATCAGCACAGAGCTTGAACTGCTGCGGAGTAAAACCGACCTTGTCGCGCGTGAGCTTTTAGAAACTAACCGTGAAGATTGGTCTGCGATTCTTGCGCGGGAATACGAATTTTATCCGCAGTTTTTCGGCATGACAATTATTGACCGCCAAGCTAATATTATTGCTTCCGCGGGCTCCGTTCCCGCTCCTCCCGAGTTGATTGAAAATGAATATGTACTGCGCGCGTTTGTGGGTAAAAAATCATTTACATCAACCGTTCCCACCGATGACGGGGTTATGATTTATTTGGCTTCTCCGATTCCGAACGAAACGGACTGCATATTAATTTTCACGATTGACGGGTTTTTTCTTAATAATCTGATAAATGACTATAAGGTTTGGGAATCGGGACATATTTTTATTGACGACAGGGAAGGAACCATAATCGCGAACATTCGTCAGGAATGGGTGCAAAACCGCCAAAATTTTATATTACGTTCGCAAAACGGAGAGTCGCAATACGACGCGCTTGCGGAGATTTTAAGAAGAGCGCAGAGCGGCATGAGGGGAATCGGTCATTATGAAATGAACGGCGCACCTCGTATATGCGCGTACAGACCAATCTCCGGTTCTGATGAGGGATGGTTTCTCGGCATAGTTGCGCCTATTGCCGAAAGCCCGGCAGGGGATGTGGACAGAGGCAGATTTATGGTCGGTATCATCGCTTTTATTCTGAGTGCTTTTGCCGCGGTTGCGGCATCGGTATTAATAAAGAAACCGTTTGACGAAGCCGCAAAATTAAAGGAAGAGGCAGAAGCCAATTCGCGTGTAAAGAGTGAGTTCCTAGCAAACATGTCACATGAAATCCGCACGCCGATGAACGCGATTATCGGAATGTCAGACCTTCTGCTCAACGAGCCGATGAATGAGCGGCAATTGAATTATACATGGGTTATAAGTGTTTCGGCGCAGTCTCTGCTTGGAATCATCACTGATATTTTGGATATGTCCAAAATAGAAGCGGGAAAACTTGAGCTTAATACGGTTACTTATGAATTTCATTCGTTTTTGGATAATCTGCAATCAATGTTCCAATTTATTGCCGAAAAGAAAAACCTCGAATTCCGCTTTGAATCGAGCCAAGATTTGCCGGAGTTTTTATACGGCGACGACATAAGGCTCAGGCAAGTGCTTACCAATATTTGCAGTAACGCCGTAAAATTTACCGAGCATGGATATGTACGTTTTAAAGTAACCACGACAAAAGATTTTTTGCTGTTTGAAATAAAGGACACGGGCAAGGGCATCAAGAAAGAAGATATGGGAAAACTGTTTAACGCTTTTTCACAAGTTGATTCAACCAAAAACCGAAGCATCGTCGGAACGGGTCTCGGGCTTGCAATCAGCAAATCATTTGTCGAAATGATGGGCGGAAGCATCAGCTTTGACAGCGAATACGGCGCGGGAACCGTTTTCACCGTTATGATTCCGATTGTGGAGGGAAGCGGAGAAAACGTAAAGCAAGAAACAGACATACAAAACAATAAACCCGTTGTCGCTCCTGCCGCCGATATTTTAGTGGTTGACGACAACGCCTTTAACCTTCGCGTGGCAAGCGGACTGCTCAATTTATCAAAAATTGAAGCGGCAACGGCTTCTTCCGGCAAAGAAGCGATTGAAATGGTTAAGAAGCACGACTACGATATCATTTTCATGGACCACATGATGCCCGAAATGGACGGAATCGAAGCCACGGCAACAATCCGCGCATTCGGCGGAAAATATGAAAGCGTTCCCATCATCGCGCTGACCGCCAACGCAATATCCGGCGCAAAGGAAATGTATTTGGCAAACGGCTTCAACGGATTCATCTCAAAACCCATAAATGCCAATGAATTAAGTGAACTCTTAAATGAATTTCTTCCGCCGGAGAAAATTGAAAACACTGTGGAGTAAAAATCTTTTCATTTCAAATTTCCTCCGTATTCTTCGTTTAATTTTTTGTGCAGGCGTTTGCGGCTGCCTACGAGAATGGTGATTACGATGAGTGAAATAATTGCGGTTAAAATCATTCCGGCAATTCCGCCGAAGAAAAGCATTTCGCCCGGTGTCAGATTCATAACGGTACCCCCCGGACAGATGATTAGTAGGTTCTAATAATTTCAACGCTTGCTGTGACAGGGTCCCAGCTAACTGTTGCGTCGAAGAATTCACTTATGAAGCGTAGCGGAACCATTGTTCTTCCGCCGATTATTTGAGCGGGAACATCCATGTCGGGTGTGGTTTCGCCTATACCAAAGGTGAAAGTTTTACCGTCAATGGCAATGGTTACTTCGCGGGTGGTATCGTTCCAGTCAATATTGCCGCCCAGCATTTCTGTAATGAAGCGAACGGGGACTAAAGTGCGGTCGTCTATAATCACGGGAACGACGTCCATAACCACTGTTTCGGCGTTGCCCGCAAGGTCTACGATTGTCGCAGAGCCTACTTGAACATGGAAGCGGTTCATATTTTCTACATAAGTGATTGTATATATGCCTGTTTCCGATGTATCAAATGAAAATGTATTTGTTGTCGGGTCATAATTTCCGCCTACAAGTGTGCCGTCGTCACGTATGGCAACCAATCTGTGATGATTTATGTCGCCGATATCATCAAGCAGTACATAAATCGTAACGGGAATGTTTGAAACGAAGTTAATTGAGACATCAACAATTACACTACCGTCGGATGTTGTTTCTGCGGTTACGTTAACATCTTCATTATGACCGTCCGACACTGAAACCGAAACATTGCCGGCATCGGGGACATCCGGTGTTGTCGGCTGAGGTCTGTTAGACGGGCGGGATACATTGCCGTCATTGGCAGTCACAGAACCGCCGCCGCCCGAAGAACCTCCTCCCGAAGAACCGTTACCTCCGCCCGTAGGGGGTATAGTGCGGGTCTCGGTACAGCCTTCGTGCTGACAAATCCGTGTTTCTGCGCCACTTGTCGTTGGTGTCGCGGGGGTTGTTATCGTC
>JAIRVD010000077.1 GCA_031254075.1 Clostridiales bacterium | reverse complement strand
ATGTGAAATTGTCGCAATCATATTTGTTTTTAAACGGTTAAGACGGTCAAGCGAGGCGTTTTCCAGCGCGAGTTTGTGTTCAGCTTCGCGCAAGGTTGCGGCATCTTCGATGGTTCCTAAAAGCATCGCCGTGAGCTGGAACATCAAAAGAATTAATATCGCAATTTCGGTGACCGAGCTGTGCAGAACCGGTTCCATATAGTAAAAAAGAAAATCTAAAACCAGCGCGATGAAAACAACAATAAAGCCCGTGAAAATTATTCTTTGTTTAAAATCGGGTTTAGAAATGAAAATTCGGATAACAACGTATGCAGCCCAAGCACACGAAAGCAAATGGTAATGCAAAATTGTTTGCGACGCAAAATAAGTTGAGGCAAAAATGAAAACAAGCAAAAAAGCACCTGAAATCGCGTATAGCGCGTGCGCAAATTTTTTATTTAAAACGCCCGGGAAAATTATATTGCACGCAAGCGTCATAAGAACAAGACCGCAAAGCATGGTAATATATTCCGTTCTGAGCGAAAACGCCCACGGCAATCTTAGCATAACAACCATCGGCCGAATAAAAATAATTCCCGTTCGTATGAACAACGCCAGACATAACAGCGAGAACCATAAATTCGCCTTATTGCGCGGCAAAATAATAAACAGCAATAAATGCACAAAAAATAAAGCAATAAAAAATCCTGCATTAAAAATAAAAACATATGTATAAGTAAGCACCCAACGCCAGACGGATTCTTGGTTTCCGATAATCCAATTTTTATGGCTTGTATTGCTTCTGAAAACAAAATTCGAAGTCTGCTGAATAATTTCAATTTCGCCGTCTTTGGAAAACGCGGTAAAGCGAATAAAACGCTCCGACGGAATATTATCTTCCGCGTTATCGGCGGGTCTTCCGACGCTTGTAAGCAACACGCCGTTTACAAAAATATTACTGCCAAAATCATCGGCATAGCCTGCCATATTGAAATGCTGATTTTCGGGAACAATTAAACGCACGCGGCTTGTAAGATAGGGAACATTCGGAATTTTGCCCACTATTATATTATCCGATTCGGCAAATTCCTCGGGCGAAAGCAGCGCGTACGGAATATATTCGACCTCACCCGTAAGGCTGACATTGTACGCATCAAAATCCATCTCGCGCAAATCCCAAACGCCGTTTTGCGACTCAACGGCAACACTGTATGTGTTGCCGGAAACTAAGAAAATCGCAACACACATAATGGATGAAAAAAATAAAAAAAGGATTATCCATAATTTTTCTTTTTTCATTTCGTCACCGTTTCCAGCGAAATACGCCCAAGTTTTCCGCCGCGGAATTCATCCAAAACCGTAATCGCCGTTCGCTCTGAGTCGATTACGCCGCCCTTCATTTTAAAACCGCGCGCGTTACCGATTGCCTCCAATAAGTTATCACTTTCGGCAACGGAAATTTTATATCGTTTTTCCAAAATCGCGGGGTCAATCGAAATAAAAATTTCAAGCAAATGCGTAACAAGCGTAATTTTATCGAAAACATTATCCGAAACCGCGCCCGTGCAAGCCAAACGCAACCCAACCAACGGGTCGTCAAATTTCGGCCAAAGAACACCGGGCGTATCCATTAAATCGAATTCGCCGCCGACCTTTATCCATTGCCGCCCGCGAGTAACGCCGGGCTTGTCCGCCGCGATTGCACTCGCTCGCCCCGCAAGCTGATTTATGAATGTTGATTTACCGACATTCGGTATCCCTACTATCATTGCACGAATCGGTGAATTTATTCGTCCGCGCTGTTTTTGTCGTTCAACTTTCTCGCTCATGATTTTTTTTAAAACCGAAATCAATTTTGCTTTTCCGCTTTTCGCTTTATCGTTTTCGGTTGCGTTTACCGACAATGCAAAAAAGCCCTGTTTTTTGAAATATTCTTCCCACAGGGCTGTAACTTTTTCATCCGCCAAATCGGCTTTGTTTAAAACAAGCACGCGCTTTTTATCTTTGGCAAGTGTGTCAATGTCGGGGTTTCGGCTCGAAAGCGGCACGCGCGCATCCAAAAGCTCAATCACAACGTCGATAATTCCCATTTGCGCGGCAAGCATTCGTTTTGTTTTGGTCATGTGACCCGGATACCACTGGATATTATCCATTGTTATTCCACCCGCCCCAACCTGTCGAGCGGCCAAATTCGAAGCGAAGCCCTGCCGACCATTTCTTTTTCGGGAATCGTTCCGACCTGCGAAAAACGAGAATCTTGGCTACCGATTCTGTTATCGCCGAGAACAAAAAAATGACCGTCCTCAACGATTATCGGAAATTGAATATTTCCCATCGAAATCGTAGGCTCGGCAGAAAATTCATCTTCTAACTGAACGCCGTTTACATAAAAATATCCGCTATGAAAATCAACCATGTCGCCCGGCAGGGCAATTACACGCTTGATAAAATATTCCGACGGATTTTGCGCATAAGGAAAAGCCACGATGTCACCTACTCGCGGCGAAGAAACAAAATATGCAATTCTGTTAAGCACAACCATATCGCCATGCTCAAGCGTCGGAGCCATCGAGCTTCCGTCAACTTTTGCCGTGCGAATCAATCCGCGCACAGCAAAAAACAGCAGAACCGCAAGTCCTATAGTGACAAGCCATTCTGCCGCACTCCGCAGTATCGGATTCGTAATGCGGTTTTTTAACATTACTAATTCTTTTTCGCTTTGGAGAAGATTGCTTCCTTTATTTTTGCTGATTTTCCAATACGGTCGCGTAAATAAAACAGCTTCGCACGGCGAACGATTCCGCGGCGAACTACTTCCACCCTGTCAACCCTCGGCGAATGCAACGGCCATGTTTTTTCCACGCCGATTCCGCTCGACAGTCTTCTGACGGTAAATGTTTCGCGAACTCCGCCGTTTTGACGCTTTAACACTACGCCTTCAAATACCTGAATTCTTTCCTTCGCGCCCTCAACAATTTTCGCGTGAACGCGCACCGTGTCACCCACGTTAAACTCCGGCACATCCGATTTTAACTGTGCCGTTTCAATTTCCCTTATTGCTGCGTGCATTTTATTACCTCCCTAACATTCGGATATTATAACAATTTATTGGGTAATGTCAAATTTTATGGTATTATTTTTGCGGTGATGGCAATGGTGAAACTACATAACGATTGGGATGAACTTTTGGCGGAAGAATTTTGCAAAGAATATTATTTGCAAATGCGAAATTTTTTAAAAGAAGAATATCGCACGAAAAAAATTTATCCCGACATGCATGATATTTTTAACGCGCTGAAATTTACTTCGTATGAAAACACAAAGGCGGTTATCGTCGGACAAGACCCCTACATCAACCCCGGCGAAGCACACGGCTTGGCGTTTTCCGTGAAACCGGGCGCGAAAACGCCGCCGTCCCTTGCAAATATTTTTAAGGAATTGGCGGCAGATGTCGGCGGGGCAACGCCCGAAAACGGTCATCTCGAACGCTGGGCGCATCAGGGCGTTATGCTTTTAAATACAGTTTTAACGGTTCGCGCGGGTCAAAGCCGTTCCCACGCGAATAAAGGCTGGGAACAATTCACCGATGCCGTCCTCGACATCCTCGACCGCCGAGAAAAACCCGTCGTCTTCCTCCTCTGGGGAAAAGACGCCCAAACCAAAGGTCGCATCATCACCAACCGAAACCACCTAATCCTGCAAGCCGCACACCCAAGCCCGCTCGCAGGCGGAAGATTTTTCGGATGCAAACATTTTTCAAAGACGAATAAATTTTTGAAAGAAAACGGGATTGAAGAAATTATTTGGTGAACAGTTTCGCGTTTTTCGCCGACAAGTATTTCATCAATCGCTTCTTGATTTATCTTTTTTCATAAGTTACACTTGGCGAGTAAAAAAATCTACTATTGTAAGGCTGTGAACTCATATGGATATTAGTGATATTTTTAATGATTTACATAAGTTCGGGCTTAAAGCCGTTGCGAGCAGGCAAACGGAAATTTTTGTTCCCGAGGTCGAAAAGGCTGTGGGCGTAAAGGAAAAAGAAGTCGCTCCGTTTAATATTGACGACTATGTATACGAAAAAAAATTCAGATGCCCCGTGTGCGAGCAAACTTTCACCTGCGACGTTGTTAAGGAAAGCAAAATAAAGGTGCAGTCGATTGAATTCGACCTGCGCCCTATTTGCGTTCCGGTTGACCCGCTTTATTACGGAATCGTTGTATGTAATACTTGCGGCTACAGCGCGGTAAATCGCGTTTTCGATAAAATTATGAAAAAACAGGCAGAAAAAATCATCGGCGAAATCGCACCGAATTTCGTCTATCGGTCCTATCCGAAAGAACCCGAAATAGACATGGTAATTGACCGCTACAAACTCGCCCTGCTTAACGCCGTCGTAAAACAAGCCAAAGACGGAGAAAAAGCATATATATGTATGAAACTAACATGGCTATATCGCATCAAAGGCAACGAACATGAAAACGAATTAAAATTCGCAAAACTCACGGTAAGCGGTTTTAACAACGCCCTCGCAAAAGAATACTGCCCCATACTCGGGCTCGAAGAAGGCACAATTCTCTGCTTACTCGGAGCTTTCCAAATGACGCTCGGCGACAACGCAAGCGCACTGAAAATTCTTTCGTCCGTAATAACTTCAAACAGAGTATCGCACCGCCTGAAAGACCGCGCACGAGATTTAAAAAGCGAAATGCTTTCGAAGCAGTTGCAACCGTCTTAATTTACTTCGCGTTGGCAAGCATCAGCCGCAAGCGGTTTTCTTGGTTAATGATGCTTGAACCGGGGTCGTAATCCACGGCAACGATGTTCGCGTTTGGAAAATTATCTTTAATTTTGCGGTTCATTCCTTTTGCGACAATGTGGTTCGGCAGACAGCCGAACGGCTGCACCGCAACGATATTATTTACGCCGGAATGAATAAACTCAACCATTTCGGCGGTAAGAAGCCAGCCTTCGCCCATTTTTACGCCATGGTCAAGATATCCTTTGCACGCGGCGATTGTGTGGCGGAATTCATTCGGCGGTTCGAAATTTCCGTTTTTATTGATTGCGCGAATTAAATCGCGCTGTTTTTTTGCGGCGAATTTCATTACAAGGCGTGAAATGATTTTTCGTTTCAGCGAACCGCCGTAAATTTTCCCCTCGTGAATCATGCTGTAAAGTCTGTACATAAAGAATTCCAATACGCCCGAGTTGATAATTTCCGCGCCCTGGCTTACCAAATATTCCTCAAGCCCGTTGTTTCCGAGCGGAGAATATTTTATATAAATTTCGCCGACGATGCCGACCTTCATTTTTTTATTTTCAACGCGTTCGATTTTAGAAAAATCCGCAAGAATCTTTTTGCAATTCTTCTTTATTTTCAAAAATTTGGTGCTTTTCATTTGTTCAACAATTTCCGCGACCCATTTATCAACAACTATTTGCGAACTGCCCTTTTCCTTTTCATACGGAATGCATTGGTTATAAATTCGCATAAGCAAATCCGAATATACGAAACTGATTACAAATTTCGCAATCGCTGTTTTCCTTATCTGAAATCCGCCGGAACCTACAGCGTTTGAAATATTAAACGTGGCAATCGGAATATGACCCATCCCGTTTTTATTAATCGCCTTGCGCAAAAGACTTACATAATTCGAAGCACGACAACCGCCGCCCGTTTGCGTGATAAACAGGGCGGTTTTTTCCAAATCATATTTTCCGCTTTTCAACGCATCAATCAATTGCCCGATTACAAGCAACGCGGGATAACATGTATCATTGTGAACATTTCGCAAGCCCTCTTCGGCAATCGCTTTGTGCGTCGTCTCAAGAACTTCTACTTTATACCCCTCGTTTCGAACAATACCCGCAACCAGCGCGAAATGAATCGGCAGCATCATCGGAACAAGCAAGGTATGCGTTTCCTTCATTTCCTGAGTGAACTCAACTACGGGATAGTTGTGGTCTTCGTTCATTGGTTACAGTCCCCTTCATCATAGCTTCTAAACTCCGCAACCGAATTTTAGCGGCGGCAAGGTTTTTAATTTCATCAATTTTTATTTGCGTATAAAGTTTTCCGGCGTTTTTTAAAATTTCGCTGACCTCATCAGTGGTGATTGCGTCGATTCCGCAGCCGAATGACACGAGCTGAACCATTTCGATGTTTTGCAAACCGGAATGATGCGCAACGAATTTCGCGGCGTTATACAATCTCGCGTGATATGACCATTGATTCAACACGCCGACTTTTTGCTTAGGAAGAAGTCGGCACACCGCGTCTTCGGTGATTACAACGAAACCCATTGAGCAGAGGAGCTTGTCGATTCCGTGATTTATTTCGGGGTCAATATGATATGGTCGGCAACCGAGAACGATTACGGGCTTGTTATGTGTTTTTGCGTATTCAAGCGCGTATTTTCCGTGTTCTTCAACGTGACGGTTGTATGCTTCGTACGCTTCGTACGCTCTTTTGGCCGCGATTTTTACTTCGTCTTTTTTCAACGACGGGATGAATTTTAATTCGTTAAAGATTCGTTTAACAAATTTTTTCTTATTGTGAAACGCTATATGAATTTTGCAAAAATTTTTCAGATTCGGAACATTCGCGCCGATGACTTCCGGATAATACGCAACAACCGGGCAATTATAGCAATTATCGGAAATTCCTTCGTCAATGTTATAAGTCATACACGGGTAGAAAATCGCGTCTACGCCTTTTTCTAACAGCGATTCGATATGCCCGTGTCCGAGTTTCGCGGGATAACACACCGTATCCGAAGAAATCGTATGCTGTCCCTTCATATATAATTCGCGCGTGGACGGTTCGCTCAGAACGACATCGCATCCGAGGCTCGAAAAAAACGCAGACCAAAACGGAATGGTTTCATACATATTCATAATTAGCGGAAGCCCGATTTTTGCTCGTCCCGTGCCGTAAGTTGTGTAATTCAAAATATAATCATATTTGAACGCAACAAGATTCGGGTGTTCTTTGTTTTCCGTGCCGCCCGCGCCGCGTTCGCATTTATTTCCGGAAATAAATCGTCCGCCGTCGGCGAAGGTGTTAATTGTCAAGCAACATTTGTTTGCACAAATTTTGCAAATCGTCGCTTTCGATTTATGCGAAAAACCCTTGAGCTTTTCCGGCGAAATTAATGCGGATTTTTCGGGCGCGTTGTATTTTGCATACAGTGCCGCGCCGTAACCGCCCATTAATTCCGAAATCGGCAGACGAATTACTTCGCGTGCAATTTCCGTTTCAAAGCAACGCAGAACCGCGTCGTTTAAAAACGTTCCGCCCTGCACAACGATGTTTTTGCCAAGCTCGTCTGCGTTGCGCGCACGAATTACTTTGTACAGCGCGTTTTTCACAACGCTCAGCGCAAGCCCTGCAGAAATATCTTCAATTGACGCGCCGTCTTTTTGCGCTTGTTTAAACGAAGAGTTCATAAAAACGGTGCATCGCGAACCCAAATCCACCGGGTTTTTCGATGCCAACGCAATGTCGGCAAACTCCGCGACGGAATACCCGAGCGCAGTCGCAAAAGTTTCCAAGAAAGAACCGCAACCCGATGAACAAGCCTCGTTCAAAACAACGGAATCAACCATGCCGTTTTTAATATGAAAGCATTTTATATCCTGACCGCCGATGTCGATGATAAAATCCACATCTTCGTTGAAATGCCGCGCCGCGGTGTAATGCGCGATTGTTTCGACGATGCCGAAATCAATCCCGAATGCCGCGCGAACAAGTTCTTCGCCATAACCCGTGACCGCACCCGCCGCTATATGTATTCCGGAGCCGCAAAGTGAATATATTTCCTCAATTTGTTCACGTATAATCGGCAACGGATTTCCGCCGTTCGGCGAATAATGCCGATGCAAAATAGAATCATCCTCGCCGATTAATACAACCTTCGTCGTGGTAGAACCCGCGTCGATTCCGAGAAACGCCCTTCCCTCGTAAGCAGAGATGTCGCGTTCCTCAACCGAAACAGACGCGTGACGTTCGAGAAACAATCTTCTCTCATCTTCGCTCGCAAAAAGCGGCTGACCCGATTCAAAAGTTCCCGCTTCTTCTTTATGTAATAATTTTTTTATTAAATTATCGAATGAAATCGCGTCTTCGTCGGGCAATTCCGTTGCGTTAAACGCGCTTCCGAGTGCCATAAAATACGGCGCAAGTTCGGGAAATTCGGCGTTTTCCAAATCAAGCGTTTCAATAAAACGGCTTTGAAGCCCCTTAAAAAACGAAAGCGGCCCCCCGAGAAACAACACATTGCCCTTAATCGCCCTGCCCTGCGCAAGCCCGCCGATTGTTTGGTCTACAACGGCTTGAAAAATGCTTGCCGCAATATCTTCCTTTTTCG
Source organism: Clostridiales bacterium (assembly GCA_031254075.1). Classification (GTDB taxonomy): domain Bacteria; phylum Bacillota; class Clostridia; order Lachnospirales; family WQUN01; genus WQVC01. The sequence goes on along the minus strand of JAIRVD010000077.1, from coordinate 6,041 downwards.
CGCCCTGATTCAACAGCGATTGAATATCGCTCTTCGCAAAAACTCCGCAACGCGACGCAATCGGATAAATTCTTTTATGTAATGGATAAAGCTCGTCCAGCTCGTCAACGGTGACGTTCATAAGTGTTGCCATTTGGTCGATAAACGCGCCCGTTCCGCCCGCACATGAACCGTTCATGCGCTCTTCCAACGTTCCGCGCAAAAAAATAATTTTTGCGTCTTCGCCGCCGAGTTCAATTACAACATCCGTTTCGGGCAGCTCGCGATTAACCGCTCCCGCCGCCGCAAAAACTTCCTGCACAAAATTAAGCCCGGCAACATCCGCAACTCCCAGACCCGCCGAACCCGTTACGCTTACCTTCAATTTCTTTCCGTCGAGAATTTTTTCCAACGATTTTATATGCTCCGCCGTCACTTCACGCACGCGTGAGAGATGGCGCTGATAGCTTTTTTCGATAATCCCGCCATTCTCATCAAGCACAACCGTTTTTAACGTGGTCGAACCAACGTCAATTCCAATCGCGTAACTCATGCTTTTAATCACCTTTGCGCAGACGTTTTCTCAGACAAATTCATTTTATTCTAAATACGCTGTTTGCGCAAGGAAGGGAATATTGGCAAAAAAGTTAATTCAAAGCAACAGAAAATGAAAACGCGCCATAACCTGAGCTTCGGCTGATTCTGATATAATACCGACCCGGCTGAACATTTGAGGAAAACCCCCTGTTGCTTTGCGATGCAATGGCTCGGGAGGCATTGGAATCGTAGAGAAAAACAGATGTGCGCAATGTGGAATCCTGAACAAAATCAATTGTTAACGAACCTGCCGAATGAATATCAATGGCATACCAAGCTTCGGTGTCGGTTGAGCCGTCGATTGCCGCGCGATATCCGAGATGCCCGTAATTAGTTGTATATAATTGAGTGTAATTTGCATTTTGGGACGAATTATCATTACTTTGCCGAAAATTAGCGGCCGTCTGCGCAACAAACGAAGTTGACATCGTATAAGCACCGTAACCGGAACGATGATTAAGCCTGATGAAATATCTGCCGGGCTGAACAGGCGTTGAAAATCCTTGATTGCTCGCATTATTCATTGATGAAGACGCGTTTGAAGCATAAAGATATACCGTTGTACGCAGTGTGGAGTCCTGCGCAAAGTCAATTGTTAAAACACCGTTTGAAGATACGTCAATATAGTACCAAGCATTTGCATCGACTGCCCCGTTTGATGCGGTACGATAACCGAGATGTCCTTCGTTATTCATACCGATGTACGAATGATTTGCGCTTTGGGACGAGCCGTCATTGCTTTGCCGTAAGTTAGGTGATGTTTGCGCAACAAAAGATGCAGACAATGTGTATGACCCGTCGCCCGAACTGCGGCTAACCCTGATGTAATACCGCCCTGACTGCGCTGCTGTCGAAAATCCCTGGTTGTTTGCATTTTGAATTGACGACGAAGCATTTGAAGCAAAAAGACTAACCGAAGTGCGCAATGTGGAATCCTGTCTGAAATCAACGGTTAAAACACCATTGTGCGGAACCTCAATATAATGCCAAGCATTTCTGATTACATTATCAAGCCGACCGTTTGCACTTCCTCCGATAAAAATTTCTGCGGCACCTTGTGAGACTTCATTGGTTACAGTTACGGGAACCGGCGGCGATGTGTTTGTCGGCGGCGGTGACGGCGGCAGTGTCGGCGGCGGTGCGACAGTCGCCTGCGGTGGCGGTGTCGGTTGTTGTGTTGGCTGCGCCGCCGCCTGTGGAGGCGGTGTTGATTGCGATACCGGCTGCTGTTCAAGCGGCGGTTGGCTTATCGGTTGCATTGGTTGTGGCGGAATATAATTTTCTGCCGCTCCCATTATCGAATACCATGTTGTCGAATCAACAACACCGTTTGCTTCAATCCCCATGATTCGTTGAAAAGCGATAATCGCTCCTTCGGTCATCGGACCAAAACCTCCGTCCACGGTCAATGTGTTTATTTCGGAATAAATAGTACCAACTTGATTAAGGGCTTCCTGAATCAACATAACATCATCAATATTATTACTTGCGGAACCCCTTGCAAGCGGAGCCCCCGGATATAGCGGATACCTGTCAAGCTCAGGCGCAGTCACAGCAGGTAAATTCGTTGTCATCACTGCAATTGAAACATCCGGTTCGTGTTGAGTTGCCGATGAGTTTGATTGAACAACAGCATTGTCGGGTGTATTTGAAAACCTGTCAATTATATCCATTACGGCTGCTATAAAACCTACGAGACCTACGAATACAGCAATTATCGTAACCAATGTGCCCTTTTTCATACGATTCCTCCACGGCTGTATTAAAACTAAGTGATTGATTTTTTGTTTACCAACGATAAAATATGATATATTAAATCGTCTTTACGCCTTTTTCCTTTATGAAATATCCCATGCACGCACCGAGGATTCCGCCAAAAATATGTGCGAAACGTGATACATTGTCTTCGACGGTTATTCCGAGGAAAACTTCTCTGCCAATGTAAATCAGCGCGATTAAAATCAATGTAAGCGGAATTTTTCCCGTCTTCGTGTTAGTAAACGGCGTTAACAGAATCAGCATAAATACAATTCCGCTTGCGCCAAGCAGCCCTGTGTTGAAAAAAATTATATGAATAATCGCGGTAATAAAAGCCGTCACAATCATCATAAGCAATAATTTTTTCGAACCGTGTTTTTCTTCAATCAGCGGACCTATCAATAAAATAATACTGAAATTCGCAAAGAAATGCGTAAAATCAGCATGTCCGAACGCATAGGTGAACATTCGTAACAGATTGAGTACGCCAAATTCCGGCCGAAGAACCAAAAATTCGGTTATTACCCCGCCGCTTATATATCCCAGAAGCAGTAAAACCAACGAAATTGCCGCATAAGTCAATATAACAGGCGAATTGTAGTGAATTCTCTTAACACCCAAAATTAATATTTTTAAAACGCGGCTTTCTTTTTTATCCGCCGATTCTTTTTCCATAAGGCACATCCCTTCGTTTTATTGATTAAAATTTCGTTAAAAAAAGGTTGATTCACTATGTAATTTTAGCAAAATCAACCTTTATTCCACAGGGGCAGAAGGACTTGAACCCTCGACATCCGGTTTTGGAGACCGACGTTCTACCAACTGAACTATACCCCTATGCGAGGCAGGGGGGTGCCCCACGGAGATGATTATAAAATGGATATGTTTGGCTGTCAAATAAATTTAAGAAGCGAGCTGGTATATAATGAAGGAACTCACCGCGTTGCAAAAAATCGAACGCAGTATACATAAAAAATTCCGCAGGGAAATTTGGCGGAAATTTATTTCGGGTGTGCAGAAATATGAAATGATTCAAGCGAACGATAAAATCGCGATTTGCATTTCGGGCGGAAAGGATTCGATGCTTATGGCAAAGCTGATGCAACAGCTTCACCGCCACAGCGATGTTCCGTTTGAGTTAATTTTTCTTGTAATGAACCCCGGCTACAATAAAGAAAATTTTTTGAAAATTAAATCAAACGCGGAATTTTTGAAAATTCCGATTACTGTTTTCGATTCGGATATTTTTGAAATTGTTTCGAAGGAAAAAAAATCACCGTGCTACTTATGCGCAAGAATGCGGAGAGGATTTTTGTACGCTAACGCGCAAAAACTCGGCTGCAATAAAATCGCGCTCGGACATCACATGAGCGACGTTGTCGAAACCACGCTGATGGGAATGCTTTACGGCGCGCAGTTTCAAACAATGATGCCAAAATTGAAAAGCCGCAACTTCCCCGGTATGGAATTAATCCGCCCGATGTACTGCGTCGAAGAAGCGGCGATTCTTGCTTGGAAAAATTACAACCGTCTCTCGTTTATACAATGCGCGTGTCCGCTCTCTTCAGGCGAAAACGAATCAACGCGCGAGGCGGTAAAAAAGCTAATCGAGAATTTAAAAAAAGAAAACAAGGACATTGAGAAAAGCGTTTTCAAAAGTTTACATATGCTTAATTTGGATACCGCGATAGGCTACAAGTTAAACGAAGTCGAACATAGTTTCCTTGATGGTTATTAGCAGTATCTGATAAAATAAAAAAACATTCCGACGGGAGAGTTCATAATGATAAAAAAAATATTAAAATTTCTGTTGCAGTTTCTCATTGGGGCAGCGATTGGCATTGCAATTGTAATTTTAATCGGCGTCGATGCGGAAAAAGATTCTTCCGTAAGGTTTTTTGTGTTTTTAATCGGTCTCGCGCTTACATTTTTCGGATTTATTTTGCATTTAATTCTGCACGAAACGGGGCATTTAATCGGCGGACTTTTAAGCGGTTATAAATTCGTTTCGTTTCGAGTTTTCAACATAATGATTATCAAGGATAATGAAAAACTGAAAATCAAAAAATACAATCTTCCCGGCACGGGCGGACAATGCTTGATGGAGTCGCCCGAAAACGAAAATGTTTTTGCGCTTTACTACTTGGGCGGTTCGCTTATGAATTTATTTATAAGCGTAATATTTTTTGCGCTTTTTTCTCATAATTTATGGATTATGTTGATACTTGTCGTTCCCGGGATTTTCGGAATAATTAATATTCTTCCGTTAAAAATGGAAGGCATTGCGACAGACGGATACGTTTTTAACTCACTTCGAAAAAACAAAAAATCGCGCCGCGCCAATTGGATTGTGCTGAAAGCATACGCAAGAATTTCCGCGGGCGAAAGAATGAAAGAGCTTCCGGCAGAATGGTTTGAGTTTTCCGATGACTGCGATTTCAACGACCCGGTAGCGGGAAACTTAGCAACAATGGGATTGGCGCGTTTGATTGATTTGCATAATTTTGATGAAGCGAAAATTCTTGCAGAAGAAATTCTCGGCAAGGGCGAAAAACTAATCGAGCTGCTTAAAAACGAAACGCGTTGCGAATTGCTGTTTTTAAAAATATTAAACGAAGAAGAAATCGAAAACCTTTATACGCCTGAGCTGAAAAAATATATGGGAACAACAAAAACGCATTTGTCCAGACACAGACTGATGTACGCCTACGAAAAACTCGTTTCGCGCGACAACGAAAAAGCGGCGGAGGCACTTGCGGCGTTTGAAAAAACATGCCCCAATTATCCGATTGTCTCAGAAATCGAAAACGAGAGAGAATTAATAAAAGTCATTGATAATATATCGGAAGAGCGGAGGAAACGCACATGAAAACAGACATTGAAATCGCCCAAGCGGCAACGATTAGACCGATTTCGGAAATCGCTGAGAAGTTGGAGGTGAAAATTTCACCGTTTGGTAAATACAAAGCGAAAATTGATTATAAACATAAAACTCAAAAATCGCCCGGCAAAGTCGTTTTGGTAACGGCGATTTCGCCGACGCCTGCGGGCGAAGGAAAAACAACTACGACGATTGGCTTGGGCGACGCATTTACACGGCTTGGGAAAAACGCGGTTATTTGTATTCGCGAACCGTCGCTCGGCCCCGTTTTCGGAATGAAGGGCGGCGCAACGGGCGGAGGTTACGCGCAGGTTGTTCCGATGGAGGATATTAATTTACATTTTACAGGCGACCTTCATGCGATTACCGCGGCGCATAATTTACTTGCCGCGATGCTCGACAACCATATTCAGCAAGGCAACCTGCTTGGTATCGACCCCAGGCAAATCGTCTACAAACGCGCACTCGACATGAACGACCGTCAGCTTCGCAATATCACAACGGGATTCGGCGGAAAATTCAACGGCACTCCGCGCGAAGATGGTTTTGACATTACGGCGGCATCGGAGATAATGGCGGTGTTCTGTTTATCGGAAAGCATTTCTGATTTGAAAAATAATTTATCTAATGTAGTAGTGGCATATTCTTATGAAGGAAAACCGATAACCGCCGACGATTTGCAAGCTGTCGGCGCAATGGCGGCACTGTTAAAAGACGCGTTCGACCCTAACCTCGTTCAAACGCTTGAAGGAACGCCCGCAATAATTCACGGCGGTCCGTTCGCTAATATCGCGCACGGATGCAACACCGTCGCCGCAACACGCCT